>JAIRKH010000069.1 GCA_031260245.1 Treponema sp.
TGTCAGACATTCTTGGTATTTAGACAAAAAGAGGGGCGGCGAATATTCGCTGCCCCTCTTGCGTACACTAGGCGCCTTTCTACTCCCTACCGCGCCTTTGTTTATATTTTTAGAATTTGGGCGATTTCTTAATGGTGAAGGACGATATTGTCAAACTGCTGGTAGCTGTTTGGTCTGCTCTCAATTCAAATCCAACAAACCCATTCAAAGCACCTGCCGCTACGTCTGCAGTAACGATATCTTCCAGGTGGAAAGTTGTAGCTGTAATTCCGTCCGCGTTATATGCGGCTGAATTCCATCCCCAGCTGTCCCAATTCCCCTGCGCAAGGAATTGTTGATAACAAGTCAAATCACTCTCGACGCCTTCAATATCTATGATGATACTATCTCCAACGACGAAAGCGGCGTCAATGCCCAAGTCGGCAAGAGCGACTATGTACTGACTGTCTTGCTCGTCCCGCTGGGTAAGCGTTAAGCTAGTTCCTTCATGCGTATACACCGTGGGCCATACTGCATCAAAGTCAGCGACTCTCACCAATGCGGCCGTGAGGTTCTTGATAGTAGCGGTAACTTCGTTCTGCCAGTAGAATTTCAATTGAGTTATGTTTCCAGCAGTCTCTACATCCCATGTTGCGGAGAAGGTATACTCGCCCGCCGCGCCGCTTTGTCCGCCGAAGCTAGGCCATCCCAAGTCATGTTGCGCCTGTATCCATCCCGGGTCTCCCCCAAAATCAAATTCCGCATAGACAACCAGCCTGTCGCCCACTTCAAAATCTGAATCAGGAGCGGCCGCGAAGGGAAACATCTGCGTATTTTGATTGCCATACTCTGTCGTCGTCGTTAACTCAACCGCCTCCGGGTCTGCTGTAATCAAATAGAAGGCTTGTTCAACGCCGCCCTCGATAACAAGAGGCGGTTCAATAGCGTCGGCGTCCGGCGTTAAGGTAAAGGTCTTGGCGTAAAGGGTGATTTTCTCGGTAAGGTAGGGTGTAACCGCCTGAACGACAAGAACGTTATTCGCAGAGATAGAGCTTGCGCTATCCGCTATTGTGGTAAAGGATGTTACAGCCGCTGCGCCTTCTTCCGCGTCGTCTTTAGTCTCGGCGTCGATGCCGTCAGCTTGGGTGAACGCTGTTCCCTTTGCTACGTTGCGGTAATCAATCTGATTGCTCAATGCGGTATAGGCGCTGTTCCATTCAGACAGATACAAACGCACAGTTGCGGCATGGTCGGCTTTTGCATCCACGCCAAGAGTCCATGTATGCCCTGTAAGGATTTTACCTGCATCTGCGCCTTTGTCTTTCACGGGAATGATAAGCTGGTAGTTGTAAATACCGTCAGCGTCTTTGCCGCCATAGGGGTTATAGACTAGCTCTATTTTTTGGCTATATTCCGAATCCGTTTCAGCATAGGCGTCTTCAAAGATGGGATAAATCGTTATATTCGAATCGATTTTAGTCCCCCCGTCCACCGCGTTTCCAGTGCCGTCCGCTTTGGTGTTCCATTCCTTGAATTGTTTCTCTGCAGGAATCGCAACTACAGGAGCGGAGCCGCGGCTACCCCAGCTGTCAGGTTCGACGCCTGCAAACGGTAATTTAAGACCAAGGATCGCGCCTTTGTTCAAAGTAACGGCCGCGATACTAGAAGCGTCCCCGCCAAAGCTCACTCTTACGGCTTGCGGTCCCTCGTCGTCATCGCCGCCGCAACTTACGAGCGCTACGCCGAGTGACAGCATGACCGTCAACAATAGCAAAAATGTCTTTTTCATAAACATTTCTCCATGAAGCTTCGGATGTTTTGTTCCAAAAGCTTCTTTAAAAATAATATGAGGCGACGAGTAAAACCCAATCGCCTGCTTAACCGGTCACAACGTGAACCGGGAAAAGCCTTAGCAAACGCTTTCCGCCAGCGCCCAAAACTACGGCGCAACGCGGCGAAGCGTCCTTCCATTCATTTGTATAAATTTACGATTTTCAGTATAATATAAATATCGTCCTTGTCAATAAGAAATAGTAGAAAATACGGATGATTTTAGCGCCTGCAACAATATCTCCCTAACAAAAACTTTCTTTAATATATAACACGAAACCGCGGCTGACGGCTTTAGGGAATTGAACCTATGTCCGGGACAGCTCCGCATCGCTCTTCCGTATGTAGACCGGGCCCGCAAACAACGCCGCATCGTCTATATGCGCCTCCGCAAGCGCGAGCATCTCTCGCGCAAAGCCTCGTCTGAGGTCTTTGGCCAGGGAGATTTTGTTCCGCGTCAACGGCGCCAGTTGGGGTAGGAGCAAAGTCGCGTCTTGACCAGTCAACAAAACGTCGAGCCGTCCGTCCGCATCCGTTTCGTGGATAGCCTCCGCTATACGACGCGGCTCCGCGTCCATATCTTGGGAAACGCGCTCGCCGTTCTTAAACAAGGCGCAGAAAAAGGCGCGTTTCTTGGCGTCAAGCGTGGGAACGACGATTCCACGCCAGTCCGAGTAGGGGTAAGCCATACAATCAAGGGTCGGAACCGCGGCGATTTTGCATCCCGCGCTAAGGCTGACGCCCTTTGCGGTCGCAAACGCTATGCGTAAGCCTGTGAACGACCCCGGACCCTTCATGCACGCAATTACGTCTACGTCTTTCGGCGAAATACTTGCGTTTTTAAGAAGCGTATCCACAGAAGTTAGGAGAATCTCCGAATGGCGGGCGCCCGCGTCCGCTTCAAAATACCACGCGTTCTTATCCGTCGCAAGCGCAACCGATAAAACAGCCGCCGCCGTGTCTATCGCTAGAATATTCATCGCGCCTCCTGTTGGTCTGTTCCGCGAATGGACGCCCGCGAGAGTCTGTCGTTTATCGCCGCGCCAAGACCGCTTTTGGGCGCTCTCTGCGCGTAAATAAAGCCAGCGGATAATCTGTCGATTCGGTGGAGAACGTCAAAAAGATTGGCGGCCGCCTCCGCGCAGTCGCCGCTCTTGGAAAGGGCGAACCCGTCAACCACGCCCGATTCTTCGCGCGTCTCCTCGTCAAAGAATAGGTAAACGTCCGCTTCTTTGCCGGACGCGGACTGGCGAAGCATCTCGTCCCGCGTCAAAAGAACGAGGGGAGTCTTCGGCGCGTAATGGCTCTTCAACATTCCAGGCGACCGCAACGCGTCGGCTTCCTCCGTTTCGGTTTCTGTTTTCCCTACTTTTCCTATGAGTTCTTCGATTCTTTCGCGCGGCGTTCCCCCCGGACGGAGTAGGCGGACTGGTTCTTGGGTAAGGTCCAAAACTGTGGATTCGACGCCTATGTCCGCAGGGCCCGCGTCGACGATGAAATCAATTTCGTCTCCCAAGAGTTCTTCGACGTGTTCGGCGCGGGTAGGACTTAAATACCCGAAGGGGTTCGCGCTTGGCGCTGCGATCGCGCCGGTCGAATACGCGATGAGTTTTCTGGCGACGGGATGGGAAGGGAGCCTGACCGCAACCGTGTTCAGTCCGCTTGTGGCTAAATCCGGAACTTCCGGGCGTTTAGGGAGAACAATGGTGAGGGGGCCGGGCCACAGAGTTTCGCTCAAGAGGGCGACTTTTTCCCGTAGGGAGCGTGGGAGCGCGCCTCTGTTCGCCACACGGTCGAGCGCGTCGATTTCCGCGATGTGGATGATGAGCGGGTCAAAACGAGGGCGTTTCTTCGCCTTGAAAATCCGCGCCAAAGCGGATTTGTTAAAGCCGTCTCCTCCCAATCCGTAAACGGTTTCCGTGGGGAACGCCGCGAGCAGTCCGTCTTTGAGGGCTTGCCCGGCCGTGCGTAAATCAGCGTCGCTTGAAGATAATTTTTTCATGGTTAATAAAAATATAAAAACCGCCCTCCGAAGAGGGCGGTAAAGGAGATTAGAACGGTCGTTCCGCTAGATACTTGTATTCTTTCAGCGCGCGTTCCGCCGTCGCTTTGGCTTTGGCGAGCAAAGCGTCCGCGCGGTCGGGCGACGCCGCTTTGAGGCTCTTGAAGCGCACTTCTTTGTACATAAAGTCCTCAATGGAGGTTGTCGGGTCTTTGGAGTCGAGCTGGAACGGGTTTTTGCCTTGGTCTTTGAGCCGCGGGTCGTAGCGGTAAAGGGGCCACAAGCCGGACGTAACCACCGCTTTTTGCTGGTCGAGACCCTTGGACATATCAATACCGTGGTTGATGCAGTGAGAGTAGGCTATGATGATGGAGGGTCCGTCGTAGGCTTCAGCTTCGCGGAACGCCTTAATGGTCTGGGTCATGTTCGCGCCCATGGCGACTTTCGCCACATAGACGTAGCCGTAACTCATAGCGATAGCGCCCAGGTCCTTTTTGGAGATTTCCTTACCGGCCGCCGCGAATTTAGCGATGGCGCCGATGGGAGTCGCTTTGCTCATCTGTCCGCCCGTGTTCGAGTAGACCTCGGTGTCAAGGCAGAGGATGTTGACGTTGCGCCCCGAAGCGATTACATGGTCAAGCCCGCCGAAGCCGATGTCGTAAGCCCAACCGTCCCCGCCTAAAATCCACACGGACCGCTTGATAAAATGATCCGCAAGGGAGAGGAGGTTTTTTGCGGCGGGACTATCGTTTTGCGCGAGAGCCGCCTTTAGCGCGTCTACGTTCTTGCGCTGTTCCTCGATAGCCGCGTCTTCTGTGTTTGCGAGAATCTTGTCAATCAGCGCGGTTTCGACGCCTTCGGCCTTCGCCGCAAGCGCTACTTCGCGGGCGTGTTCGGCTAGTTTGTCGCTGGTGAGGCGCATACCGTAACCGAATTCAGCCGCATCCTCGAACAGGCTGTTGGACCACGCGGGGCCCCGCCCGTCCGCGCGCTGGGCGTAGGGCGTCGTTGGCAAATTGCCCCCGTAGATAGAGGAACAACCGGTCGCGTTGGCGATGACAGCGCGGTCCCCGAAGAGTTGCGATAAGAGTTTGACGTAGGGCGTCTCGCCGCACCCGCCGCACGCGCCGGAGAACTCGAAGAGCGGACGTTTGAACGCAAGCCCCTTCATCCCGTTGAGATTGAGGGTTTCAGTTGGAACTTCCGGCAGGCTTTGGAAGTACGCCCACGCCGCGGATTGTTCTCTCTGGTACGCGGGGTCGTCGGCGTAAGGGACGAAGGAAAGCGCCTTTTTCTCCATCGTGGGCTTGGACATGGGGCAGGTACTGATGCACAGCCCGCAATCCATGCAGTCTTGAGCGGAAATCGTCAACGCGACTTTCTTACCCGCTTCCGGTTTCGGCTTGATTGCCGCGGTTTTGAATCCGGTAGGCGCTTTGGATGCCTGCTCGTCGGTGAGCGTCTTCATACGGATGCACGCATGGGAGCAAACGAAAGAACATTGTCCGCACTGGATACACACAGTTGGGTTCCACGTCGGCACCCGCTCCGCGACGCCGCGCTTCTCGTATTGGGTTGTGGCTGTCGGGAAGGCGCCGTCCTCTGGCAGTTTGGACACTGGCAGTTTGTCGCCTTCCTGAATGGACATAGCGCCGAGAACTTCCCGAATCCACGGGTCTTTGGAAGTTTCAAACGGCTTTTTGATGTGGTTATCGCCTTCGATTGATTGCGGATATTTTACTTCCTCAACCGCGGAGAGCGCGGCGTCGATGGTGTTGTAGTTCTTTTGAACGACGTCGTCGCCTTTTTTGCCGTAGGATTTCTTGACGAATTTCTTCATATATTCAACCGCGTGGGATTCTTCGAGAACGCCGGAGATTTTGAAGTAAGCGGCTTGCATGACCGTGTTGATACGGTTGCCCATGCCTGCTTTGAGCGCGATTTCCGCCGCGTTGATGACGTAGAACTTGAGTTTATTGTCGATGATGCGTTTTTGTACTTCGACGGGTAATTCCTTCCACACCTCCGCCGCGCCAAACGGGCTGTTCAACAGGAAGACGCCGCCGCTCTTGATATTCGCCAGCATATCGTAAGTTTCAATATACGAGAATTTATGACACGCGAGGAAGTCCGCTTTGGTGATGAGGTAGGGGCGGCGTATGGAGTTCTTGCCGAAACGCAGGTGCGAAACGGTGAAGCCGCCGGATTTCTTCGAGTCGTATGAGAAATAGGCTTGCGCGGAAAGCTCCGGCTTCGCGTCGCCGATGATTTTGATGGAGTTCTTGTTTGCGCCGACCGTGCCGTCCGAACCGAGTCCATAGAACATGGCTTCGTTCATGCCTTCTTCGCTTAAGATGAAAGATTCGTCTACGTCGAGGCTCTTACCGGAAACGTCGTCGACGATGCCGACTACGAAGTTGGCTATTTTCTTGCCGGAGAGGTTGTCAAAGACCGCCTTGACCTGCGCGGGCGTGAATTCTTTAGAGCCCAAACCGTAGCGTCCTCCGACGATGAGGGGTTGGATTTCCTTGCGCGAAGCAAAGGCTTCCACGACGTCTAGGTAGAGCGGCTCGCCGTTTGAGCCGGGTTCCTTGGTTCGGTCAAGCACGGCGATAGCTTTGACGGTTTTTGGAAGTACCGCGTCGAGGTGTTTCACCGAGAAGGGTCTGTAGAGACGAACTTTCAGCAATCCGACTTTTTCGCCATTGCCTTGGAGATATTCGACCGTTTCCTCGACCGTTTCCGCGCCGGATCCCATGATTACGATGACTTTTTCCGCGTCCGGAGCGCCGAAATAGTCAAAAAGACGGTATTGTCTGCCGGTGAGTTTGGCGAATTTATCCATCTCTTCCTGCACAATCGCCGGAACCGCGTCATAGTATCTGTTGACTCCTTCACGGCTCTGGAAATAAGTATCCGGGTTCTGCGCCGTCCCGCGTATCTGCGGGGCTTCTGGCGTGAGTCCACGCTTGCGGTGCGCGTGTACGAGTTCGTCGCTGACGAGCGCTTTCATCGTTTCCTGTGAAACTTCCTCGATTTTCTGCAACTCGTGGGACGTTCTGAAGCCGTCGAAGAAGTGAAGGAACGGCACGCGGGAGCGTAGGGTGGATAAATGCGCGATGGTCGCCAGGTCCATGACTTCCTGCACACTGTTGGACGCGAGCAGCGCCCACCCGGTTTGGCGGCAAGCCATCACGTCTTGATGGTCACCGAAGATGGACAGGGAGCTTGCGGCTATTGCGCGCGCCGCTATATGGAACACGGTGGAGGTGAGTTCGCCGGCGATTTTGTACATATTGGGAATCATCAGGAGGAGTCCCTGAGACGCTGTGAAGGTAGACGAAAGCGCCCCTGTGGTGAGAGCGCCGTGAACGGCTCCTGCCGCGCCCGCTTCGCTCTGCATTTCGACAACCTGCGGGATGGTTCCCCACAAGTTTTCCCTGCCCTGCGCGGAGAGTTCGTCGCAAACTTCTCCCATGGGGCTTGACGGCGTTATAGGGTATATGGCGATAACTTCGCTTAAAGCGTGAGCTACCTGACCTGCCGCTGTGTTCCCGTCAATCATAATCATGTTTTTTTCAGACATTCTATGCCTCTTTCAATGTAGAATGAACCGCAAAATACGGACCGCCCGTATTCTACGCAACTAACCTGAATCAACGCTACGGCGCTTTTTAGGTTATGTTTATTTATATACCGAAACGAAGAAAGTAACAAGAGGGTTCTAAAATATATCCTTGAGTTTCTATGACATTCCATACCCGCCCATAAGGAAAACAAGCCATGTTTGACTATACCTGCGTATAGCGAAGACAGATAGTATATCAAACTACGCTTGTTATGAAGCCATTAAAAGGCGAAGCTTGTAAACATGATAAAAAAAGTAATATTTTTTTAAAAAACCTTTTGACATTTTATCATAAACATGATAAAATAAGTCATATATATCTATATAATTCAGGAGGTTCTTATGAAAAAAGAGCGTAAGAAAGGCATAGCGCGGCTTTTAGAACTGGCGTTTATTAAAAAAGGTCTTTCAACAAGCGCATGTGTGTTGTCGGCGATAAGCGTCGTTGCGTCCTTTTCGCCGTATATAGCGATTTACTTCATCATCAGGGAGTTGGTCGTCCACTTTACCGATTTAAGCGCGCTCGATACGGCGTATATGATAAAGCTTGCGTGGCTCGCAGCTGGCGGCGCGGGAGCGTCTCTTCTTCTTTACTGGTTCGCGCTTCTTTGTTCGCATTACGCAGCGTTCAGCGTCCTTTATAAGCTGAAGCTCGATTTCATGCGGCATATAGCGTCGCTTCCGCTCGGCTTCCACACAGCTTCGTCCACAGGTAAACTACGTAAGATAGTAGACGAAAACATTGAGAAACTCGAAGGTTTTATCGCGCATCAGTTGCCAGACTTGGCGGGTTCCATAGCGGCTCCTCTTTCCGCGCTCGTCGTTCTTTTCGCGTTTGATTGGCGGATGGGTCTCGCAAGCTTCGTTCCAATACTGGCGTCTTATGCGATACAAGCGTCCGCGTTCGGCAATCCAGCGGCGCAAACTTTTGTCGCAAGGTACCAAGATTCTCTCGAAGATATGAACGCCGCGGCAGTAGAATACGTGCGGGGCGTTTCTGTCGTAAAGGCGTTCAATCAGACTATTTTCTCGTTCCGTAAATTCCACGAAACAATTGTTACCTACGGCAAATTTGTGAAGGAATATACAGGGGCTTTCAAGACGCATATGCAGATTTTCCTTACAATCGTTCACCACATCCATATCTTTCTTGTTCCAGTTATTATATTCCTTGCGGAGCGCGCTCAAGCGGCTGGCGGCGCAATAGATTATGGGAATTTTGCGATTTCGTCGTTGTTCTATATAATATACTCGTTCTCGCTCGCAACGCCCTTCGTCAAAATCTTGTACGCGTCGGGAACCGCTCGGCAGATTGCGGATGGAATCGAACGCATGGACGTTATTCTAGACTCGCCGCCTTTGTTGGAAACGACAGTCCCAAAAACGACGAGCGAATATTCGGTATCGTTTGAAAACGTCTCCTTTTCTTACAATGCGGAAATCGAAACGCCCGCGCTTCAAGACATCAGCTTTACCGCGAAACAAGGAGAAATAACGGCGCTTGTCGGTCCCTCAGGCGGCGGCAAATCCACAATAGCGCACCTTATCCCGCGGTTTTACGACGTCGCTTCTGGAGCGATTAAGATAGGCGGCGTCGATGTACGCGACATGGCGACCGATTATCTGGCGAGTCTCGCAAGCTTCGTGTTTCAGGACGTCTTCTTATTCAAGCAAAGCGTCGCTGATAATATAGCGGTCGGAAATAAGAATGCGACCAGAGAAGAAGTAATCGCGGCCGCCAAAGCCGCGCAATGCCATGAGTTTATCGAAAACCTCCCCAAGGGCTACGATACGGTTATCGGCGCGGATAATACGCATCTCTCAGGCGGAGAAAAACAACGCATCGTCATTGCGCGAGCTATCCTTAAAAACGCGCCTATCATCGTTTTCGACGAAGCGACAGCTTTCTCAGACCCGGAAAACGAATATAAAATTCAACTCGCCTTTGAAAAATTAATGAGAGATAAAACGGTCGTTGTCATCGCGCATCGTCTTTCAACGGTACGCGGCGCAAATAGGATTCTCGTGATTGAAAAAGGAAGAGTCGTCGAGGAGGGGAATCATGACATTTTGCTTGCGATGCGCGGTCGTTACAGCTATATGTGGGAACAGTCCAACTCCGCGCTTGGGTGGACGCTTACGGGACAAAGGAGGAAATCATGTATAAATTATTAGGTTTGGACGAGGAAGGACGGAAGGCGTTCAACCGCGCTGTAATAGCGTGCGTTTTAACAAATCTTTCATTGTTGCTGTCGTTTGCGGCGATATTACAAATAATCACGCTATTGTTGGAACCGCTCGCCGTAGGCTCGGCGCTCGACGCGACTAAGTTATGGATATATTTCGGGCTGGCTCTCGGAGCCGCTCTCGTATATTTCCTCGCATACAGCAACGAATACGATAAGACCTATACAGCTGCGTATAACGAGTCTGAAAAGATACGGGTGGAAGTAGCCGAGCGTTTACGGAAGCTCCCGTTGAGTTTTTTTAACAATAAAGACCTGTCGGAGTTGACGACTAATATCATGGGAGACTGTACGACGATTGAGCATGTTATGAGCCACGTCGCGCCTGAATTGGTCGCGCATATTCTTACCGCGGCGCTTACCTGCTTGTTACTTGGGTTTTACGACTGGCGCATGGCGGCCGCTCTTTTCGCGGCATTGCCTGTCTCTATCGCTCTAGTCGTCCTCTCCAAGGGAATACAGCGGAAGTTCGGGGAACGTTTCGTCGCGGTGAAACTCGACGCGGCTGAACGGTCGCAAGAATACCTCGAAGGCATAAAAGTGGTAAAAGCCTTTGGACTCGCGGGCGAGAAGTTCGAGGCTCTAAAGGTATCGCTTAACAGAATGATGCGCGCGGCAATGAAATTCGAGGTTATATGCGGGATATTCCTCCTTACGGCGTCGCTTGTTCTACAGACCGGGGTAGGATTAGTGGTTTTCGTGGGCGTTACATTGCTTGCGGGCGGCGCGTTGGACGCGGTTAAACTTTTTTTCTTTACGCTTATCAGCGTGAAGATTTATTCTTCGTTGATAGTCGTTTTTACGCTCTTGCCCGAACTGTTTTTCTTGTTTATTTCTACCCGCCGTATGCAAGCTTTGAGGCGGGAGCCGGTCGCGGCTGGGGAGGAGCGCGTCGAACTTTCAGATTACAACATTGAATTAAGAAACGTTTCGTTTGCGTATCGCGACGAGCTAGTCGTCAAGAACGTTACTCTTTCAATTCCTCAAAACGGCGTGACGGCTCTTGTGGGACCTTCTGGAAGCGGGAAGACGACGATTCTGCGCCTCATCGCGCGTTTTTGGGATGTGAAGGACGGCGAGATTTTAATCGGACGCAAAGACGTCCGCGCGGTTGCTCCTGAAACCCTTTTGCGGTATTTGAGCGTTGTGTTTCAAGACGTGGTGTTGTTTAACGATACAATAATGAACAACATCCGCATAGGGAAACAGGGCGCGTCGGACGACGAAGTGTACCGCGCCGCCAAGCTCGCTCATTGCGACGAGTTTATTCGCGCGACGCCCCATGGCTATGAGACGATAATCGGAGAGAATGGTTCCACGCTGTCCGGCGGGGAGCGTCAGCGCATTTCAATAGCCCGCGCTCTCCTGAAGGACGCGCCGATTGTTCTGCTTGATGAAGCTACGGCGAGCCTTGATCCTGAAAACGAGGCGGAGATACAAGCCGCGATTTCGGCTCTTGTCGCGGGGCGCGCGGTCGTCGTCATCGCCCACCGCCTGCATACCGTGATGGGCGCGGATAAGATAGTCGTGATGGAAAACGGGCGCATCGTAGAGGAAGGATCAAGCGAAGCTCTGCTGGCGCGGGACGGCCTTTTTGCGCGGCTCTACCGCATACAGCAGAAGAGTCTCGGCTGGAGGATGGGGCGGTAAATCCAGACTATATTAGAACGTCGATTTCTGATAAATCCAAGACATGGAGAACGCATGAGACGCCCCTCTATCCCAGATTCGTATGCAACGCCTCGTAGAGGGCGTCAACGTCTATGGGTTTGCCCAGGTGGGTATTCATGCCGGATTCTAGAGCTTTGCGGATGTCTTCTTGCATAGTGTTGGCGGTTACGGCGATAATAGAAACGCTCTTCGCGTCTGGGCGGTCCAGCTTGCGGATGGCGCGAGAAGCAGAATAGCCGTCCATAAGCGGCATCTGCATATCCATGAGAATCAGGTCGTAATAGCCGTTCGGCGATTTCTTGAAAATATCAAGGGCTTCCTGTCCATTACACGCCTGTTCCATAATAAGCCCTGTATCCGCCAAAATATCCATGATTATTATACGGTTTATCTCTAGATCGTCCACAACCAGACACCGCTTACCGGAAAAATCAAACTCGGTGGACACGACGTCCGCGGCTTCCGCCGGGGAGGAAACCACATTCTTGTTTTCGCTAATGCGGGTTTGCGATGGGCAGACAATGGTAAACCAAAAGACGCTTCCCTGACCCGCCTGACTACGGAACTCTATCTGCCCGCCCATCATCTCCACGAGATTTTTGGAAATGACGAGTCCCAAACCGGTTCCGCCGTAAACGCGGGTGACGCTCCCGTCGCCCTGCTCGAAGGGGTGGAATATTTTTGCGGCTTGCTGTTCGTTCATACCAACGCCGTGGTCAGTCACCTCGAAATAATAGACGCCGACTCCATTCTCATAACGGTCTTCCCAGACCCGTATCTCGACGTCGCTGCCAGAATCGGAAAATTTGAGCGCGTTGGAGAGGAGATTTATCAGTACCTGATTGAGGCGCATGAAATCGGTAAAAAGCGCATCGTGATCCAGACGCTCGATAGAAAGATGTATCGTTATATTTCGCTCCCGCGCCTTGCCCTGCATCATGGACAATACAGAGTTCAAATCCGCGGTTAGCGAGAATTCTTCCGACTCAAGAGAGAATTTGCCGGCTTCAATTTTACTAAAGTCCAGAATGTCGTTAATTATCCCAAGCAGTCGCCGTGAGGAATTATCAACTTCTTGAAGGCAATCGCGTACCTTCTTTATGCCCGTGGCGCCCATAGCGATTTGGTTCATACCGGTAATAGCGTTAAGCGGGGTGCGTATCTCATGGCTTATGCGGGAGAGGAAGTCGCTTTTCGCCTGATTTGCGGCTTCCGCGTCGCGTCTCGCTTTGGTCAGGACCGTAACGTCGCTCATAACCATCATAACGCAGACCTCCGCATCCTTTTCTCCGTCCGCCGCGCAGTTGGTATTCACGAGCTTGAGGAAATAATTATAAATCGCGTCCGTTGATTCCATGGAGAACGTTATGTCCGCGACATAGGATAGAGCGCCTCTCGAAACCTGCGGCGCAAAAAGACGAACCGCTTCCATCGGCGGCTCGTCTTCCTTACCCGAAGAAAGAATCCGCGCCAAGAGCGTCTCGTCTTGCGGGCTCAAGTGATGACGCTCTAAGAAATCACGCATGGCGCGGTTGTAGTAACGGAGTTCGTAATTTTCGCCAAAAAGAGCAAGCGCATCTGGTATCAGTTCGAGACGGGAACAGATGAGGTCCAGAGCGGCGTTCATACCGGTTACGATACGGAGGTAATCGCCTTGGAGCCCCGCGGTTTCCGCACGTTGGCGAAACAGTCCCCTCTTGATAGAACGGGTGATAAGCTCTACATTATCGATGACCGCGCTGACCGCTTCGGACATGGAGAGGAACGCTTCGGTCAACGAACTGATTTCGTCTCGACGGCTTAAAATATTGCGCGGGAGTCGACTCAAGAGATAGTCGTGGTTAAATTGTCTGAAATTCATATCGCTGAAATTGTTAAAGGCGTCCCCCATTAACGTAAGCGGTTTGACGACCGAGCGCGTAAACAAGAAAACCGCAATGGACGCGGACAGAACGACTACAATGAAGACGGTTACGGCGAACCCCATCATACGGTAGAGCGGCTCGGTAACGATATTGCGAGGGACGCCTATCATAAGAGTCCACGGGGTAATAGACTCGCCTACCGTAAAAGGAACACTGATAAACTGCATATCTCTTCCAAACAGAGGAACGTAACGGATAAAGCTGAACCGCTCGCCTTTCCGTATGGCTTGGACAAGTATTGACAAATGAGGCCCGGCTATGTCTTGTTCGGTTTCCGTCATGAATTTACCGATGCGTCTGTCGTCGAAATGCCCTGCTATCAAACCGTTGTTGTTGTATACCATAGCCACCGCGCCTTCGTAAGGCTTTATGAGCTCAAGCTGCCGTTGGATGATGTCGATCTCGATGTCTCTCGTTATGATTCCCACCAAACGTCCTTCGTTTTTGATAGGAGCGGTAACCGTGGCCATGAGCATATCCACTCCGTCGATAGGGTAAAGAAAGGGACCTGTCAAAGCCTCGCCGCCCGTCTGTTTCGGAATAAGGTAATACTCCCCCTCGCCGGGTACGTCGTAACCCACAAGGTCTTCCACTTGCGTCCCCGCCCGCGTCTTTGACCAATAGGGAACAAATCTACCGTCCGCATTGGAACCGGGCGTATCGGCGGATTGGGCATCGAGTCCATCAAGGGCGTTCGGCTCCCAGACCGTACATGCGCCTATGACTTCAGGATTGTCTTCAACCATAGCCTTAACCATAAGGTTGACCCACGCCCGCCGTTTAAGAGGGTCTATTTGTTCATAACGTTCCATGACTTGAGCGAGGGACCGCGCTCCAATAAGGTGGCTTTCAAACCATGTCTTGATGAATAGCGCGTTCTCAGAGGTTAGATTACTAATTTCGTTATTGATATGCCTGTTTATCTGTCTATACGCCAAATTCAGAATCATTCCCGACAGCGTGACGAGTCCCGCAAGATTCAATATCATAACAAACAGAAAAAGTCTTCGGCTTATTTTCACAAATAATTCTCCTTCTTTTTTTCGGATATGAAGTTTTCGACGAAATGTTTCTACATATAGTATAAGTTCAAGAAGCATATACAAAATAATTTCGTCTTGTCAATGGCAGACAGATACCCGTTTACGCGCGATATACGCGTGAATAAACGGCGCGTTTTTGCGCCGCGTATAGGTTATATATGTACAAGAATTGAATGGGGGGGGGGGGACCCTCAAACATATTGTGTGAAGAAGCGTTAAGATTTCTTTACCTATTGAGGCTATAATTAGAGCGCGTTCGGCCAGTGAGAATGAAAGAACGCAAAAGGGAATCTTTTCGTTAATTCGCTTCATTATAAACATAACTCCTAAATAATAGCATAAGTATAGAAAAATAGTCAACCGCACTTGAATAAAAATCTCCGCTGTAGAACGCTAAACTTGACCCGCAATTTTCTCTTTATCGGACCACAGGTCTGGCTTATCGGAACGCCTAGTTCGCCCTGCATAGACGATATTCGGCGCGGCTAAACACTCTGCGAGTCCGCCTTAGCAACCATCCTCTTGGTTGCTAACTTCAGCCGCATATACAACGCCTGCTCTATCAGCGGACGCGAGAAGCGTTACCTCTTTTTATTTTTTACCGTAAATGATATATTATAAAAAGTATGCCTGTCGTTGAAAACGTCAGAAACGCCCAATACGCCCAAATACTCGTATTCGCTTTTCTCTGCGCCATAATTTTTTTTCTCATAAAGCCGTTAAACATCCAATTGAAGATTCGGCTTTCGTCTCTACAAGAAGCGCTTATTGACGAGGCGGAAACCTTTTTGCGCCGCGATATTTCTTACGATTCCATCGGCGCGTCTCTTTTCAGTATCATAGACATAAAAAACCTAACCATACGCGGCGACAGCTCAAGCCCTTTGCTCTCCATTTCCCGCTTGAAAATCCACTGGTCAATCGGCGCGTTCCTGAAGTTCTTGTTTGAAAAAAATTTCGACGCGATGTACAGGGCTGTCGGAGACGTTATTATCGATAACCCGTCCGTCAATCTGGATGTTGACCGCGACAAGGACATACTTGATATCCTTGCGTCTTTACAGGACGGCAAAGCCCTGGACCTCGCCGAAAGCGTCCCTCTCAAAATAAGAATAAGAAATGGGACCGCGTTTATCACCGCGGAAAACGGTGGATGGAAGAGCCTAATTCTTACCGATATAGGACTGGAGGCGAGCGTGATTAATCATAAAATAGCGTTTAAGACAAAGGCGGATGCCGGCGTTGCCTTAAACGACGCGTCCTGTTCAATCTCCACCGTAATATACGGAACTTCGAGCATGGATTTCAAGAACGTAAACGCAAAAATATCGCTCTTATCCTTCTCGAGCGATTTTTTCACCTTAAAAACCGCGCCTTCAACCATAACCGCGCTGTCCTTTAACATGAACGTCTCGAATGAAAATATAACCGCCTTCACCGCGAGTAATCCTCTACCCTTTGACCTTTCCCTAGAGTACCAGCCTCAATCTAAAGGGCTGTCCCTAACGTTCTCCGCGGAAGATTTCACGCCAGCCGACTTCATAACTTTTTCTGGAGATATGCAAAAATTTCAACAATACATGGGCGTCAGTCTGTCTGGTTCCGCGAACCTCGACGTAAAACCAGACAGAGTCCAATACGCGGCGTCGTTAACCGGCGGTCTCCCTAGCGATTTCCTTATCGGCAAGGCTGATTTTGTCGTCAATGGATGGGGCGACGAAAAATCAGCAACTTTGAACGAAATAACCTTGAAGACGCCTAAAGGCGTCTTTGGTTTCTACGGCTCCGTAGTTTTCTCGCCATTCGCTCTAAACGGCAAGGTCTCCGTTTCTAATTTCACCATTGATAGATATAAAAAAGCAAACGCAAGCCTCATCGCAACGGCGAATACAAAAAACGCCTCTCTACGCGGCGAATCCGTATTTCTTGATAAAATCATTCTGCAAAACCCCGAAATCCAGGTCTTCTTCGGGAATAGAGGCGTGGATTGGTCCCTGTCTGTCGAGGACGTTTTTTTTGAAGGAGAAGAAGTTGTGATTGACGAAAGCGGCTCTTCGCAAGAAGCGTTTTCTCAAAAAAGAATTGAGGCGGACGGCGCGTTTGATTATAATCCACGGCAAATGGACGCTCGTCTTGTTTTGAACGACGTCGCTTTGTCAAAACTCTTTGGCGTGGCTCAATCGGTCGCTTCTACGCCGGAACTACCGCTTATGGCGGAGAATATCCTCAGCAACGCCGTCGTCCGCACGGAGGCGTTTTTCTCCACAGATTTTAGGCATTTCCTCTACAGCGTCCCGAATTTTGACCTTACTTACCACAATGTTGAAAAAGACGAGCGCATCATTCTGAAGGGATCGCTTTCAGGAACAGACAAGTGGTTTGACTTGAATGAAGGGCGCATAGCTTGGAAGGGCGGCAATATAGACGGGAATCTTTTTGCGAATTTTTCCGGACAGAACGATATAAGCTTCGGCTCGTCATTCTCGTATTTGCAGAATAATTATACTATTCAAGGTTCCATTCTGGACAGGAACTCCATCAGTATACAGGGGTCTTACGGCATCAACGCCTTTCTGATGATAGAAAATGGGCTTTCTGGTTACATTGAAGCGGTCAATGTGCCGTTCTTCTTTCAGGGGAGAAACGCCGCCTTGAACGTCAAGGCTTCCATGCAGTACGAAACAAAAGATTCTTGGTTCGCAGACGTCGATAATTTCGAGATAATCAACTTGTGGACTCCGATTTCTCCTTCAAACACCGTCAGATTCTCGGCGCGCGCGGACCAGAACGGGGTCCTATTTACCTCTATTTTTTGGAACGACGGGGTGAACGCCTTAAACGGGAATTTCTCCTTAAATTATGCGGATAGTTTTTCTAAAATAGACGGCGCTCTCTCCTTGTCAGACGAGTCGAGAAAAGAAACTTATCAGTTGGACTTCTCCTGCGCGGACGCGCTTTCGGAAAACCGTTCTTTGGACGCGCATCTTCAAGGCATGGGCATGAGACTGGAGCGTTTTACCTCAAACGCCTATGGCGCGGTTGTTTCAGGACAGATGGACATTGATTGGAAAGATATCGAAAATTTTTCCATGCGCACGGAACTGTCGTCTGTGAGCGCGATAGTCAACGACGTGGGGGTTCGTTTGAAATGTTCGATGGATATTAATAACGACTCCGCGGAAATCCGCGGGGTGGAGGCGCATTATGGGTCCCTCAACGTGAGCATTCCCCTTGTACAGGCGAGCCTTGACGGGAAACACGCGGAGACGGCCGCGGTTGTCGACGGGACGTCCTTGGGCAGAGTGGTGGAACTCGCGTTTACGCTCACCGTGGATTTTGATGCGGCGGTCGACTCGTGGCTCGACGCGGCGCGCATAGCCGACTCCTTAAAGGGAAGCCTTACCATAGACAAAGCCCGCTTCGACGCGCTGAGAACGACGGCGCCCTTTGGTTTCGAATTCTCTCGCACGGATGAGACTCTACGCGTTACCGGCGGTCCAAACGATATGTTGCGTCTCAATATTACCGATTCAGGCGGCTTTTATGCAGGGCTTTCCGCGCCTTTCCCCATACGCGGCTCGATTACCGGCGTCATAGACTCAAAAAACATCGACACGGCTTGCCGGGACCTCTACATAGACCTCGCGGCGCTCTGGAAACTTATCCCGCCTCAGAAGGATATAGCAGTCGTGGGCGGTTTTATCAACGCGGATATTGAAATACGGGGTCCCCTGGCGTCCCCAGAATTCTTCGGGCAAGCGATAGGCAACAGCGTGCGTCTTCAGATTCCCACGTACCTGAAACACGACGTCAGACCAGTTCCCATGACTGTAACGCTCAATGGAACCGATATGTCGTTTGGTCCAGTACCCGCTTCCGTCGGGGCTGGATACGGTACAGTCTCGGGTATGTTCCATTTTGACAGGTGGGCGCCTGATACCTTTACTATAAACATATCGGTTGAAGAGGCGAACGCCATCCCTTTCGGCTTTGACATCATGGGCGTCATAGCGTCGGGAGACGTCTTCGGCAGCCTGATTCTCTCTCAAAGCGACGGAGTCTTTCATGTGGGCGGAGACCTGACCGCGCAGGACTCCGAGATAACCCTCAACAGCGAAGAACTCGAAGCCGCTCAGAATCAGTCGATGGACGTAGACTTTCCCTCAACCGTGAATCTCATGGTGAGAACCGGTAGTAAGGTTGAGTTTCTATGGCCAACCGCGGCTTTTCCTCTCATTCGAGCTTACGCCGACCAAGGCGTTTCTCTGGACATACAGCATGATACGACGACCGGACGTTTCGCGCTTGTGGGGGACGTGCGGCTTCGGAGCGGGGAAATCTTCTATTTTGAGCGGAGTTTCTATCTCCGTGAGGGACTGCTGTCGTTCAACGAAAACGAGACGCGCTTTGAACCGCACATTTCGGCGCGCGCGGAAGCGCGCGATAGGTCGGACGAAGGCGCGGTTACCATCTCCATGATAATTGACAATGCGCCGCTGTGGTCGTTCAACCCGCGTTTCGAGTCCAACCCGCCGCTCTCACAAATAGCAATTTTCGAGCTTCTGGGACAAACAATGATGAGCGGAGTGGAGGAAGGCGGCGGTTCCGGGCGTATGGCGGGGCTCTCTTCGCTGACGGACTTGGTCGCCCAAACGCAAGGCGTGAGGCAAGCAGAGAGAAGGATCCGGAACTGGCTTCGCTTGGATATGTTTTCCTTGCGGACGCAATTCGTGCAAAATCTTTTGTTTCAATCCTCAATGTTTCAGCAGTGGGTTCAAGATAGAGAGCAAAGCGGACAGGAGCAGATAGAAAGTTCGACAAGACCCGGTAACTTATTTGATAATACAACTGTTTTTATAGGTAAATACCTGACGAAGGATCTGTTTTTTCAAGTGATGCTTTCCCTACGTTATGAGAAGAGCAACCCCGATTTTGGGGGGTTGACATTGGAGCCTGATTTCGGACTAGAATTACGAAATCCTTTCTTTGATATGAGGTGGAGTCTTGTTCCGCTTCATCCGGAAAATCTGTTCGTCAATGATATGGCGTTCACACTGTTATGGCGGAAGAACTTTTAGATTGAGAGCGAGGCGTAGGAATTTTTGTTAGCAAAGCAATGTTTTATAACAACGTTCCTCTTCCCCGCTCTCTAAAATTGGAGATTTATTTGAAGTTTTTTAGACGTTTTTGTTTGATTTTGTTGTTTACGGCTACGACTGCCTTTGCCCAGGACGAGTGGTATGAGGGGAAGCCGGTTAAAGACATTGTTTTTATCGGTATAGAGCGGACGACTCTTTCCGATTTGGAAGGCATAACATCCCAGTATAAGGACAAGCCTTGCGACTCCAGTTCTATTGAAGCGCTTCAGGACAAGCTTTACGCGCTGGAATATTTTGATGAAGTCATCGCCAATCCGATGCCCTACGACAACGAAGGAACTAGCGTCAGGATCGTAATCACGGTGAAGGAACGTCCCGTAGTAGTCAAGATAGTTTTTTCCGGCTACCACAAGGTCAAGGCGTCCGACTTGAAAGCTGTAGTTTCTACTAAGGAAAACGACGTCTTAAACGAAATCAAGTTGGACAAAGACCTCGAAGCTATCAGAAGTAAGTATCTTGAAAAAGGTTTCCCTTTGGTACGGACGCGTTACGAAGTTACGGACGGGAGAAAAAGCGGGAAAATCGTCACGTTTCACATCAACGAAGGCGAGAAGCTCACCATAGAAGCCTTCGTCTTTGAGGGTAACACATTATTTTCATCAAAGACTCTTCAGAGACAGCTCGTATCAAAGGTAAAATCCCTTGCCAACGACGGCGCGTATTCGGATGCAAGCATTATCCAGGACCGGATGGCAATCCTTAAATATTACCGGGACCGCGGATACATGGACGTACAAGTCGCCGACGTCGCGCCGTTACGGCGTGAAGACCCCAAAAAAGAAGGCAACATTCTCCTCACCATCACGTTTAACATCAGAGAGGGACAGCAGTACCGGTTCGGCGGCATTGAAATCGAAGGGAATGAAATATTCTCGACGGAAGAGCTTCTATCCCTTGTCCGCTCGAAGCAAGACGATGTTATAAACGGTACGCGCCTCGACGCGGACATCAACCGCATAGTGGAGCGGTATTATGAAAATGGTTATATTTTTAACACTATTGACCCGGAACCGGTACGGGATAACGATACGCTTTCCTACAGAATCACCATCGTGGAGCGGGGACGCGCTCACATCGAGAGCATCACCATTCGGGGCGCTGAAAAAACTAAAGACTCGGTTATCTTGCGTGAAATCCCCATGGAACCGGGCGACATCTTCTCGCGGACAAAGGTGATGGACGGCATGAGAAACCTCTACAACCTCCAGTTTTTCTCCAATATTCAGCCTGATATGCAACCTGGGTCCGACGAAAACTTGATGAACCTCATATTCAACGTCGAGGAACAACCCACCATGAACATACAGGCCGGGCTCACTTTTTCCGGCACAGCGGACCCGGACGAGTTCCCGGTTTCCGGTTTGTTCAAATGGTCTGACCTGAACTTCCTCGGTATGGGGAACATGCTCGGCGTTGAGCTGAATGCGTCCACCACCATCCAGAGCTTGAGCCTTGAATACACTCAGCGATACATATTTGGATTACCCATGTCCGTAGGTTTTGACCTGACGCTTCAACACGCGACCCGTGAATCCGCAATGGACAATATGGCGCCTTATTTCTACGGAGACGAGGACTACGCGTACCCGGACGGCTTCGACTCCTATGACGACTATTATGACGCAGGTAAGATACCGCCGGACGAATACCTCATGGACTACACGCAATGGAAAGTCTCGTTAGGTGTTTCAACAGGGTACCGGTGGGGAACGCCTGTAGGTACGTATGGACTCGGCGGCGGAGTGAGAATCGGCGCGGTAGTCAACATCTACGACGACAGTATCTACCGTCCTTTTGACCCCACCATACGCAACCGCAACAATCAATTGACGCCCTCGAATTCCCTATTCGCAAACACATACTTGGATAACCGCGATATTTACTACGATCCTACAAAGGGATTTTACATTAACCAGAGGTTCGGATTTTACGGCGTATTCCCTATTGAGCCGGAGCATTACTTCCGTTCCGATACAAAAGCTGAAATATTCTTCACGCCTATCAATATTGAGGTAACGGAGAAATGGTCCTTTATGACCACTTTTGGCTTCCATTCGGGCGTATCGTTCTTGTTTCCCCAGCCATTCTCGGACAAACCGATTGTGGAGAACGTGAATAAGCTCGCCATAGACGGGATGTTCAACGCCCGCGGCTGGAGCGGCGAATATTCCAAGAAAGGCTCGGCGTTATGGGAAAACTGGGTAGAGATGCGTATTCCCATAGTACCGCGCGTACTAGCTCTGGACTTCTTCCTTGACGCGGCTGAAATTCAGCCTGATTGGACGACCTTCTGGTCCGGCGAGAACTTCGTTGACAACCTGCGCTTCAGCTTCGGAGCGGGTATGCGCTTCACCATCCCGCAATTCCCCTTGCGCTTGAGCTTCGCAAAGCGCTTCAAAATAACGGACGGCGCGGTTGACTGGCAGAAAGGCGCTATCTGGACAGACAGCAACCCGAATTCCGGAGTAGACGTGGTACTTTCATTCGCCTTGGCGACATATTAAGAAGGCGATCCGCAAGGTATATGTTAAACGAAACCATAGTTGGTGTAGCGGTTTCCGTTTCGAGGCTTATGGCAATGAGAACGCTTGATTTTTATGGTTATTAGCATGATTTAGTATTTCTTTGTATTCTTAACCCTTTTATCATGCTTTCAAAAGAACAAAGGATTATTGCTTGTGGTAAAAGTTAGTATGGTTCGAGCTTGTTTTCTAACGAACTTCGCGTACATTCATTGTCCTTCTAAATACTATCCTCCGGCTGAGGCTGGGACGACACGATGTCTAACGCCTCGAGAATCCGCTTCCTCATGGCGATAAAATCATCGCCGTTCCGGTCCCGTTTTCCCGGAATATTGACCGAGAAAATGTCCGTGATTTTTCCAGGTCTGGCGGACATAATCACCACTCTGCCGCTCAAAAAAATCGCCTCGTCAACGTCGTGGGTAACAAGGATAAAGGTGGCGCCAGTCTTTTTCCATATCGTCGTGATGAGATTTTGGAGTTCAATGCGTTTGAAAGCGTCAAGAGCGCCAAGAGGCTCGTCGAGGAGGAGGACTTTCGGTCCATTGATAAGCGCCCGGGCTATGGCAACCCGTTGCGCCATACCGCCGGAAATTTCGTGGGGATATGAGCGTTCAAAGCCGGAAAGCCCCATCATTTTGATAAATTCCTGGACTTTGCCTTTGTTCTCTTTATAAACCCTTCGGGCTTTGAGTCCCACGGACACATTGCCTTCCACAGTGAGCCAAGGGTAAAGCGTTGCCTGCTGGAATATGCACCCCCGTTCAGGGCTTGCGTCGTTAATCGCCGCGCCGTCAATTTCGAGACTGCCGCCGTCGCTCTTGTCTAACCCGGCGAGCAGACGAAGCAGCGTCGTTTTCCCGCAACCGGAGGGTCCGATAAGACTTATGAATTCACCGCGCTCTATGTCAAGCGAAACGTTGTCAAGAGCTTGCACGGATTTGTAGTTCGTATCATAGTAAATACGGGAAACGTTTTTTATGCTAATTATGTCATCGCTCATTTTAGAAGCCCTTTCTGCCATCTAAGCGCATAGTTCTTGATCGAGCCTAGCCCCGCGAGAATCAGCGAGAATTCAACAGCGATGATAATAAGCGCCGCGTATACTTTGGAATATGCGCCCCAGCCTTTCGCCCAGTTGATGTAGAAGCCGAGTCCGGCTTTTGCGCCGACCATTTCGGACACGATGAGCGTCGTAAACGAGAACGCTGTCGCCGTCATAATCCCTGTGAACATTGAAGGCAAGGCGTTTGGAATCGCAATCTTCCACAAGAGAAATTTCTTGCTTGCCCCCAAGGTTCTCCCGACTTCGTAAAAAGATTTCGGCGTCCCGATTATCCCGCCCGCCATCATTGACGAAACTGGGAACCACGATGAAATAAAGATAAGAAAGACTCCTGTCGCAAAACTGGTCGGGAGAATAAGAAAAGCTACCGGAAGCCAAGCCACAGCAGGGATGATACCTGTCACCCTGATGATAGGGGCTAACCAATAATCCCACTGACGAAGCCATCCAATGAGAACGCCTGTGCCGAGTCCCGCAATAGTTCCTGTAACGAGTCCTGTAAAAAAGAGCCTCATTGAATAAAGCGTACTTCTCAGAAGTAGTTTGCGGTCGTCGAACATGACAAAGAAAATATCCGCCATACTCGGAAAATAAGGAATAGGCAGGGCGCCGGTTTTTGATGTGAGCAGGTCCCATAGCGTAAGCGTAACGCCGCCTGCGAATATAAACTGCGCTTTGTGATAGAACTGTTTGCGACTCTCCAAACTATGAAGTCCAAATATATAAAGAGCGACAAGAATGACGATGATAAGCGCAAGTACCGTTTGGTAGGGTATCGGTTTCACACTTTCCGCGTTTGGGACAAAGAGACTCACCATAAAGGCGAGGACAAATGACGCTACTGAAAGTCGCGCCCATACTTCAGACTTCGGCTTCCAGTAGCGGGTATCTTCTGTAACTCGTGGATCATCGAGCCATCTTTTTTGGAGTATCTTTGATGAATTACTCATGACTCAACCCCATTCATACACTTCTCCTTCGAGACTGTTCCAAAGTCTATATTTTGGAACAGTCTCCATAAAACCGCGCGTTTCGTCTACACAGACTACTTCTTTTTTGCTTTTACCGCCGTTTCGAGGGCGAAAATATCCACGTAGATGCCGTCAATAAATTTCTGCGCGTCCAAGTCCGCGGGTAGGTAACCTATCTTCGAGAGCCATGAGGCGAAATATACCGCATCCTCTTTGGCGCGAGTATCGGCCGCGCTCCCCGAATGGTGGTCGTAGTTGTAATGATCGAGCAGTCCGCTCACGAGTTCCACATCCGTTGTGGCGACTTTCTTCTCGCTGATTAGCAGTTGCGCGGCTTCGCGAGGGTGTTCGCCAATCCACTTGACGGATTTATGATATGAACGGAGAACCGCAGCCACCACGTCTGGACGTTCTTTCACCAATTTTCCCGAAGCAAAGAGGAAGCAGCACGCCTTGCCTTTGAAAAGCGGATGTTCGGCTATATCCAGAATAACCCGGTATTCGCCGCTTTCTTCCAGAATAGTGGCGAAGGGGTCCCATTGGGCGATGACGTCAACTTCGCCTTTTTCCGAAGCCTGTCGGATTTGGTCGTTGGGATACGGTAACCATGTGACATCGGTCTGAGGGTTAAGACCGACGCTTCCCGCAGCCACCGACACTACAGACATTGGAGTGCCGCCGATTTCGTCAACTGCAATTCTCTTACCTTTCAGGTCTGCAAAAGTATTGATAGACGAGTTGACAGGTACGAGAACCTTAATGCACCCTTGATGCAAGCCGCCGATCAACTTCACGTCAACGCCGTTGTAGATTGATGGGAAAAATTGAAAATCGCCGTTTGTGACAGGAATCTTCCCTGCCTGTAATAGAGTTCTAGCGACTTCAAAAGTATTTCCCGAAACAAGCGTGATTCCAACGCCTTCTTCTTCAAAGAAACCTTTGAGAACGCCGATTGATGTTGGCGAACCACAAGTTGAACCCGCGTATTCGAGTTCATATTCGCCCAAGGGATGCTTGCCGCCCTCTTGTTTCCCTTCGGCAAAAACCATGTACGGCAGAATCAGGACTACCGTCAAGATAAGAAATTTTTTCATTTCTTCGCTCCTTTACAAACGGCGGAATCGCCGCTTACATTTGGTTGGACGCTAACACTCGCGCTAGTATCCACTTTTTAGCGCGCTTTTTGAGCGCGCTTGCTGTATTTGATCATAAGAACATATATAATTCCTATGGTTTTACTATATTATAATATGTTAAATAATTTGTCAAGCATTTCGAGTATTTTTACGAATTTTTTTTGCGAATTCTTTGTCGGTGAACCGTATTATACGTTCTTGAACGCCTGCTTCAGATCCGTGACGAGAACTTGTTCGGAAACCCGGTTAAAGACGTGATTCAAAATTATTAATACCACAAATGTAGTATGATTCCTTCTTTACTTCAAAGAACGTATTTATCCTCTTGAACATCCCTCGCGTTTCCGCTATGATAAGAATCAAGAAATAAGTAATAGGGAGTGAAAAACGGGACTTTTATTAGCGGACGAAGCTTAAACGCCGCGTTTCAAGCAATATTTCATTTCACGACTCCCTTAAAACAGCAAAGAAAGGAGCAGACATGATACAGATGAAAACGCCGATTGTTGAAATCGACGGCGACGAGATGACCAGAGTTCTATGGGCTGTGGTGAAAGACAGGTTATTGACGCCTTTTGTGAATTTGAAGAGCGAATACTACGATTTAGGCATTGAAAACAGAGATAAAACAGGCGACAAGGTAACGGCTGAAGCGGCGGACGCCGTTAAAAAGCTTGGAGTCGGGGTAAAATGCGCCACCATAACGTCAAACGCGGCGCGAAAGGTTGAATATAACCTGAAAAATCTGTACCCAAGTCCAAACGCGACTCTGCGGGCAATTTTAGATGGGACCGTTTTCCGCAAACCAATCGAGGTTTCTTGCATCAAGCCAAGCGTTTCCACGTGGAAGAAGCCTATCGTCATCGGACGTCACGCTTATGGGGACGTCTATAAGAACGCGGAGATGCGTATACCGGGCGCGGGCAAGGTAGAATTGGTCTACACAAACGCGGACGGCGTTGAAAAACGCCTGCTCGTCGCGGATATGCCCGGCGCGGGTATCGTTCAGGGACTCCATAACCTCGACGAATCTATTCGCAACTTCGCTCGTTCCTGTTTTCTTTACGCGATAAATGAAAAATTGGCTGTATGGTTCGCCGCAAAAGACACTATTTCCAAGATTTACGACGGCCGTTTTAAAGAGATATTCAATGAAGTTTACGAAACTGAATTCAAGGCGAAGTGTGAGACGTCTGGCGTCGATTATTTCTATACATTGATTGACGACGCGGTAGCCCGCGTGGTGAAAGGCGAAGGAGGATTTCTTTGGGCGTGTAAGAACTATGACGGGGACGTAATGAGCGATATGCTCGCCAGCGCCAGCGGAAGCCTTGCCATGATGACAAGCGTTCTGGTGTCGCCGTCCGGAGCGTTTGAATACGAGGCGGCTCATGGCACGGTTCAACAACATTTTTATCGGTACAAAAAAGGCGAAAAAACTAGCACTAATCCTGTTGCGCTGATTTTTGCATGGACAGGGGCGCTTGCTAAACGCGGAGAACTAGACGGGTCGCCGGAACTGACCGCGTTTGCAAAGAAACTGGAGTCGGCGACTCTGCAAACCATAGAAAGCGGCTTTATGACTGGCGATTTGGCGAAGCTCGCGGAGCCAAAACCGAAAGAGGTCTTTGATTCATGGCGATTTATCGACAAAATAGCAGAGAAACTATGATGCGGAATATTTTTGATTTTATAGAAAACTCCACCGCGCTCGCAGTAGAGCTTGAGACAGAATTGTGCAAATTACCAGCGATTTCACCAGACTCCGGCGGACAAGGCGAAATAGATAAGGCTGAATTTCTGGAAAAATGGCTCAAAGAACGCGGTATCGCCAATATTGAACGTTTTGACGCGCCTGATAAAAAGGCGAAAGGCGGCGTCCGTCCGAATATTATTGCAACTATTCACGGGAAAAGCGAGAAAAGACTCTGGATAATCAGTCACCTGGACGTTGTGCCGCCTGGCGAGCGAAGACTGTGGAATAGCGACCCGTGGACCCTCGTTGAAAAAGACGGTCGGCTCATAGGACGCGGCGTTGAGGATAATCAGCAGGGCTTAGTTTCCTCATGTCTTGCCGCGCTTGCCTTTGTCAAGAACAATGTCGAGCCTGATTTGACGGTGAAGCTATTGTTCGCCGCGGACGAAGAGATGGGCAGTAGATTCGGGGTGTTGTGGCTCGTTAAGAACAAGCCGGATTTGCTTCATGCGGACGACGTCGCCCTGATTCCTGACGGCGGAGATTCCAAAGGTCAAGGCATCGAGATTGCCGAAAAGAACCTCCTCTGGCTAAAGTTTACCGCGTCCGGCGTACAGGCGCATGGAAGCCGCCCTGACCAGGGCGTCAACGCTCACCTTGCGGGCGCTTACCTTTTGACCAGCCTTTACGAACGCCTGTCCGCGAAGTTCAATACCCGCGACAGCCTCTTTGAGCCTGATTATTCGACCTTTCAACCCACAAAAAAGGAAGCTAACGTCCCAAACGTGAACACCATACCAGGTACGGATGTATTCTATATGGATATGAGGATTCTACCGCAATACCCGCTTAAGGCGGTCTTTGACGAAATTAATGTGGTAAAAGCCGAAATCGAGACCCGTTTCGGTGTGAAAATCGTCTATGAAACCTGTCAGCAGTCCGAATCAAAAGCGACGGCGGCAGACGCGCCTTTTGTGAAAAGGCTTTCCGCGGCTGTGAAGGAGATTTACGGCGTTGACACAAAGCCCATCGGCATAGGTGGCGGTACTGTCGCCGCGCCTCTCCGCAATATGGGTATAGACGCGGCGGTGTGGGCGCGTTTAGACGACACGGCTCACCAGCCCAATGAATATACCCTCGTCAGCAACATCATCGGAGACGCAAAGGTCATAGCAAGGCTGATGCGTAGCGCCTAGCGAATTCTTTGACGATATTATTCACTATCCTTCCATTTTTGTTTGACCGCATAGAGGTTTGAATCGACGGTTCCTTTAGAAAGTCCTAAAACTTCGGCGACCAAGCGGTTACTTGCGCTTGTACTGAGACCCGCGAGCCGTTTTTTCATTGCGACAAGGCGGATTTTTCCTCGTTCAAGGCATTCCTTCATTCTTTCGCGCTTGGCGCAAGACAGAGACAGCGCATTCAGCCGACGCTCAAAGGAAAGGCACCTATAGAACTGGCTGTGTATGCGCTCTTTTAAGAGCCGTGTTTCCTCGTCATGTTTAAACCTGACGGCTTTGATTTCAGAAATCCATTCTTTAAGTTGAACGACTTCGACATTGATGGAAGAGGCTATCTGTTCTATAAACTCGTCGGACACAAAGGCGTAAGACTTAAGGAGCAGTATCAGAATCTGCCGCGTATTGGCAATTTTCTTTCTTTTGGCTCCAAAGACTATTTTCGCATCTTTCGCCTTTTCTATTTTTCCCGTAGAATACTCAGGTTCCGCTTCGTAGACGTCATGCGCCCGAGCCTCCCAACACGTATATTCGGTAATGCCGTGTTCCATCTCACTGCAACGGTATTCCTTAGAAGACCATTGCACCATGGCGTTGATATATGCGCCGAAAGACGACCCGGTGTTCTTATACGCCTCTATAGCTTTGCTCAAACGCGGATAAAGCCAGCATAAATAATCAATACAGGTTCCCCGGTCCCAATCTGCCAAATGGAAACGTCGGGGATTGTCAATGATAAATTGAAAGATACGACCCTCAAAATCCTTCTTCTTAAGTTCCCCGGCTATGTAGCGATTCATCAAAGCATTTAAATCTTCCATAGAAGACATCCTCCTTTTATATTTAAAAGGATTCGCCGTAGGTTTTACTTTATTTTTATGACAAATATAATTAGGAAATTTATTTCACGTTTTCAACGGCTTTCGCCAACTGGTCGGCGCAGGACGTGTTCTTATATCCACATTTTATCCCTTTAAGCTTACTCAACAATTCTCCCGTTTCCATACCTTCCACCAAAGCGGAAATCGCTTTGAGGTTGCCGTTACAACCTTTTTCAAAAGAGACGTTGTGAATTTTGTCGTCTTTCAAATCAAACTGAATTTTTGCGGCGCAAACGCCCTGCGGTTTATATTCAAACATACTTTATCATAACGTAAATTGCGTCTTTTATCAAGACGTGATTTCATTCTCCCTATTTCAGTCGGCGCAAGCGCGGACTGATCAGGGTCTTGTTCAAGAAGCCCGCTGTTCGGCTGTCGGATAAAATCATTTGAAGTCGTCCGTTGATTTGAACAGTCGGTCAAGCGTCCATTTTGAGAGCGTGTAAACGTAATTCGAACCAGAAACTGCCGCCTCCCGCTTGTTTGCGTCCAATATAGCGCTCACGCTTACGACGCGGTTCGTTCCGTCTCCGAGCTGTAGTACGATTTTGCCTTCCGCGGGACCGGAGAGAAAAGAAACGTCCACAAAGTCTTCGCCCTCCGCGTCCAGTACGCCGCGGATGTAAGATTCCACTTTTGCGGCGTCTGCCTTTTCGCCGTTGACCGTCCATCCGCCTTCAGCCCGCGCAAGCGTCGCCGCGGACTGTGTTTCGGCCTCGTTCAGAAGCGGCGGCGCTATATCTACGCCCTGAACCAGAGCTACGGTCAGTTTTTCGGTTTCTGGGAATAATCGGAGGTTGTACCACGAGATTTTACTCCCCGTGATATATGAATCGAGCGAATTCGATCCCGCGCGCGCCTCGTTCAGTCCGTTTTTCCTAAAATATACCTGCCCGGTTGCGGCTTCGGCGCCCGCGAACATATCGAGTAACGTCGTATTCCCCGCCCTAACGACAAGTCTGCTCGCCTTGTCTTCCGCAAGTCCCAGCCGTTCAAGAGACGCGCTTTCCTTCCCGCGTACCGGGTAGGCGTCTTTCTTGGACAAAAGGCTAATCAAATCCGCCGCCCGCGTGTCCTTTGCAGGATATTCCAGTCCGTCAGTCTCAACGAACCAGACGCCGTCCTTTTTCACAAGGTTTATTTTACCGTTAGGGTTACTTATTTCAATACCCGATACCTGCGACGCGGACCTTGCGTCGAGCCATGCAAACGCCGCATCCCGTGTATTCATCCGCTCAGGGTCAAAGACGAGCGTCCCGATGTATACTATCGTCAGAACGCCGACCAGACCGCTCAATATGGTCAATTTCTTGTTATACGTCATGTTTTACTCCTCCTACTTCCAGATTAGCTTTTTTCCGTCTCCACGACAGCAGTAAACCGCATCCGACGACCAGAACGGGAATGAGTCCCATGTTGACGATACGGACTGTGTTCATTGTAGCGGCTTTTTTCACCGGGTCCAGGATTTTATCGAGTCTTCCCGCTTGAGGACGCCTGTTTCGTATGCCCACGACGTCGGAGTCGTTGGACAGGTAGAGTCCTATTTGCACCATGAAGTCTAGGTTTTCACGGCGTTGGACGAAAGCGGACGCGACGTCGCTGTCGCCGATAACGATGACGCGCGCTTCTTTGGGGGTTGTAGGCGTATCGGGCAAGGTTTCCTCGGATCCCTCGCGTATCGGTTTGGGTTGACCCGTGAAATAACTGGGGAACGCGCCATGGAGGGATGCGGCGAGCGTTTTTCGCCCCACGGTATCTGGCTCCGCGTCAAAGCGATCGCCGAATTCCGGACTCGCCGAGAAGTTTTTTGTTTGAAGCCACGCTGACGGCGTACTGGTAAAAAGCGGCTCCGCAGTTACGGAACCGGGTGGATTGAGTTCGAGAGGGCTCGCCCAAAAGAGGTCGATTCCATTGAACCGAGTGGTTATGGGTTGTTCTGAGGCGCCGTTGTCGGCGAGAACGCCAAACCACAGCGGGTAGCGGTTTATGTGGTATTGGCGTGCGCCTGAACGAGTCGTGGTCTGGTACTGTATGGTCAGCGCGGAACGGTCAAGCACGAGGGAGGGCGAAACAGTTACACCGTACGCTGAAAGCATCTTGAGCAGACCCTTATCCTCCATAGGACGCGCGGCCAGGGCGCCCTGCGTATCAACGGCGACCGACTCGGTTGCGAAAAGAGCGTTTCCACCCATTTGGATGTATCGGTCTATACGATAAAGCGCCCAGTCGTCCATGCTCTCGACGCCGCCGAACACAAAGAGCGCGTCCAATGCATCTGGAATCTCGTCCCCGGGGTTGATTTCACGCACAGTGAAACCCGCTTGTCTCAAGGTTTGGTCCAGGTATTGATAATCCTGCATCCATTGCCTGGATTCGTCGCCCACGATAACGCCGAGTTCCACGCTGACTCCTCGAATCATGGAGCGGATTCGGCTAGTAATGTCGTATTCGAGCGTGTCTAGGGAAAATACCACTGGCAGAATCTCGGTCTGGTCCAGATATTCAACGGCGACGCCTGAATACACGGTTGCGATGCTCGCCTCGTCTTCTTCGATGTTTTGTATCTGCTGGGGCTGAATTCCAAGTTGTTCAACAAGGCTTGTGATTTGTAGTTTCGCCGGGTCCTTGACCATGACGCGAATCTTGCCATGGGAATACGCCGCATATTCTCGTAAGAGATCTTCTATCTCTGTGGGAATCGGAGTCATCGCCGACAGCTTTTCAGAAAGGTAATAGGTAATCAAAACCTGGTCGGGAATCTCTTTATAAAGATTTTTAGAAACCTCTGTAAGGGTATACGCTCGATTCCGCGTGAGGTCAAGCCTGAACCATAGACGTCTGCTTATGAGTAGGCTCAAGACGACGGTGGCTACAGATAGAACCGTAATAACGGTGAATTGTTTCTTTGTCATACTTATTCTATTATAAAAAAAAAATCGATTCTTGTCAAACAGGCGCGGACGAAGCCCGTTTAACGACTTCGCAACAAGAAAAGTGTCTGACACCAATAATGACACCAATAAAGCGTCCCGCCGTCGAAACGATGCGCTACGCGAAAACAGGCTCCGCGGAAGGAGAAAGACATGGAGGAAATGATACAGCCGCAGATGGGGCTGACCTTTGAGCGGGTCTGGGCTACTATACAGGAGCTTGCGGAACAGCACAAAGAGACCGAGCGGTTCTTGAAAGAGTCCAAAGCGGAGACCGACAGGCGTTTTCAAGAGCTTGCGGAACAACACAAAGAGACCGAGCGGTTCTT
>JAIRKH010000108.1 GCA_031260245.1 Treponema sp.
CAAGATATTATTCCTCTCGTTCGTCAAAAAAGCGAAACGGAAGTTCCATTTCCAGTTGTGGGATTTCTGTATCATGGGAAACCATATTCATTTCCTGATAAAACCGGGTAAAGACGCTAATTTATAGGAGATAATTCAGTGGATAAAGTGTAATTTCGCGAAGGCGTGGAACAAGGCGCACGGGCGGAAGGGGCATGTGTGGGGCGAGCGGTTCTACTCGCGAATAATCGGAGGGATAGAGGACTTTCTGCGGACGCGGGAGTACATTGCGGAGAATCCCGTGAAGGCTGGGCTTGTGACGCGAGCCGCGGAATGGGCGTTTGGGAGTTTATACCGTCGACTGCATCGGCAATCCGACTTACTAGACGAGCCTATTCTCGGCGACGACGTATGAGCGGCGTCTGACGCCACGAGTGGGCGTTGTCCGCTGACTCCGACATACGGAACCTACGCTTAATAGGTGGACGCAGTCTGGTTATATTAAAAAGAAGGGAAGACTTTCCAAAACGTAGTCGGCTGACGGTAAACTTTTTGTTGCCTCCCTCGCCACCGCGGCGGCGAGGCGCGTCTTTTCCCACTATTGCACTTCGATCCTTGCCGGTACATACGGCGCGCGTACGCTCGTACTCGAGGATAACGTACGTCTGTACACAAATCTCGAGTACGAGCGCGTCGTCATTCCCATTAACGTAATTCTTTCTGCCATCCACGCCCACTGCTCTGCTACCAAAAGCGCCTGACACTAATGCGCCTTCATTCAAAAACTTCAAAAACGTCTGACACCGATATGAGCGATATGAGTGAACAGTGTCTGACACCTGTGAGGCGCTTATTAACAACGCGTACCGTCGTTACGACGAATGACACCCTGACACATATTAACGACGTGACGCGAAGTGTCTGACACCGATATGAGCGACGGCGCAAGCGTTTTGTATTCTCTTGCCTGAAAGCAGGAATTGGACGGCGCGTTTAGCAAGAAATTTCAAATTTTTCTTATTAAGGACTTGACGAGAAGCCGATAAAAGTAAACAATAATAGAGAACATACTTGTCGTTAAACGCCGTTTAACGCGGTATGTAAAACGAAAACAAGAGGAGTATAGTATGAGTATTATCGACTATGTGGAAGCGCGCGAAATTCTTGACTCGCGGGGAAACCCTACCATTGAGGTAGAAGTGCTTTTAGACGACGGTTGTAAAGGACGCGCCGCGGTTCCGTCTGGGGCGTCTACTGGTGAACACGAGGCAGTGGAGCTGAGGGACGGCGACAAGAGCCGCTATCTTGGCAAGGGCGTTCTCAAAGCGGTAGAAAACGTGAATAACGTCATTGCAGGCGAAATCACCGGCTTTGACGCTTTGGACCAGATAGATGTGGATCGTACCATGATTGAGCTTGACGGTACAGAAAACAAGGCGAAACTTGGGGCTAACGCCATTCTCGGCGTTTCTATGGCGACCGCGCGGGCGGCCGCTAAATCTCTCGGACTCTCGCTCTACAAATATCTCGGCGGTATACACACTAATCTTCTGCCAGTACCGATGGCGAACATCATCAACGGCGGAAAGCATTCCGACAACAAGATTGACTTTCAGGAGTTCATGGTTATGCCTCTCGGCGCGGAATCCATACGCGAAGCGGTGCGCTGGACCGCTGAAGTGTTCCACCATCTGAAAAAACTGCTGAAAGACGCGGGCAAAAACACCGCAGTCGGAGACGAAGGCGGATTCGCGCCGGACATCGCCAACGAGGAAGCCCTCCAGTTTATCGTCAAGGCGATTGAGGGAGCCGGCTACAGGGCTGACAAGGAGCAATTCGGCATCGCTATGGACTGCGCCAGTTCCGAGCTTTTTGACGAAGGCGGCAAAAAAGGCTACAAATTCTGGAAATCCAACTCAGACAAGTTATTTACGGCGGATGAAATGATCGCCCTCTACGCGGACTGGGTGGACAAGTACCCGATTGTGTCCATTGAAGACCCCTTGGACCAGGACGACTGGGAAGGCTATGTGAAGATGACCAAAGCTCTTGGCTCGAAAATCCAAATCGTAGGCGACGACTTCTTTGTTACGAACACGAAACGGCTTGAGCGCGGCATCAAGGAAGGATCGTGTAACAGCATCCTCATTAAAGTGAACCAAATCGGTACAGTAACTGAGACCTACGAAGCGGTCGAGATGGCCAAGCGCGCGGGCTATACGGCGGTTGTATCCCACCGTTCAGGCGAAACCGAAGATTCCTTCATCGCGGACTTGGTGGTCGCGATGGAAACCGGTCAAATCAAGACAGGCTCCATGAGCAGAACCGACCGCATCTGCAAATACAACCAGCTTATGCGGATTGAGGACGAACTCGAAGGCGCGTCTGAATACGCGGGCAAGAAGGCGTTCTACAATCTGAAAAAGTAACAAGCCAAGCGAGTTATGGGAGGAATAGAGAGAATAGCCGCGCCTGTCGACGCGGTTTGCGCGTTTCAAGAAACGCCGCCATTAGCCTCTCTATTCCCCCCCCCCCGTCAACCTCGCGGGCGCGTAGTAAAACAATAAAAGCAAGGAAACGTATGAGGAATATTGGCGTAAGAACGATAGCCGTCTTATTGATATTGAGTTCCGCGCCTGTTTTTGGACAAACCGTTGACAATGAGCCGTTCCGTTACGACTCTTTGGAATTTCCACAGTGGGCGCGGGACGTGCGGCGCTTTGACATAGTAACGCTCGGCGCTTTGCCCTTCGCCTTTTTTACCGCGACTTTCTTTACAGACGCAACGCGTTGGGCGCAACACGATTGGGAAATGACGTATTCGCCGTGGCCCCTCAAACCATCCGGCGCTTATGAAACCAGCGACGACGAAAAACTCGCCGTCTTGGGAATCGCGTTCGCCATCGCCGTGGGCGTCGCTGTGATAGACCTCGTCGTCATAAACGTCAAACGCCTTAAAACGCCGCCTCTGAACGACAGCCGCGCGGTCGTCAAGCGGACGACGTCAAACGATACGCTTGAGAACGCGGAATGACGCCGTTCGCCCGTAGTTTTTTCCTATTAGTAAAATGCCTTCATTCTCCTGCGTTGTAGAGGACGGCGGCGGCGTCCGACTCGACGTTTTTGTCGCGGAACGTCTTAAACTGTTCAGCCGCTCGCAGGCCAAGGTCCGTAATCTCAGAGGGCTTGTTAACGGCAAAGCGGTTAAGCTATCTCGGCTTGTTCAACTAAACGACAGTCTTGAGTTAATCTGGGACGAGCCAGAACCGTCTGCGCTTGTTCCCGAAGACCTGCCTTTAGAGGTTCTTTACGAGGATGAACAAGTCGTCGTCATAAACAAAGCTCCAGGCGTGGCGACCCACCCGGGCGCGGGCGTCAGGCGCGGGACCGTCGCCAACGCTCTTCTTTACCGCCTGCTTGCGTCTGGGCGTCGTCCCTTTGGCGCGACTGAACGTCCGGGCGTTGTTCACCGACTCGACAAGGACACCTCTGGAGTACTCATCGCGGCGTATAACGAAAGGGCTTGCGCTTTCTTGGCGGAACAGTTCAAGTCGCGGAAGACGCGGAAAATCTATGCTGCGATAGTCAAAGGACGACCCAAAGAGGACCACGGTTGCATTGAGACCTTTATCGCTCGCGATAAACGGGACCGCAAGCGTTTCGCAACGTCAGACGCGGGCAAATTCGCCGTTACCCATTATCGGCTTATCCGCGTTTGGGAGGACGCGGGGGAGGTTCGTTCTCTGCTCAAGCTCCGTCCCAAGACGGGACGCACTCACCAACTCCGCGTGCACTTACGGCACATTGGCTGTCCCATACTTGGCGACCCTATATACGGGGATAAAAATCCGTCCATTTCCCTTATGCTGCACGCGAAGAGCCTTTCCATCGTCCTCCCCGGGCAAGAGCTTATGTCGACGTTTTCAACCCCTCTGCCGCAACGATTCTGCGACGTTTTTCCATTACGCATTAACGCTATCAATCATCGTTTGATTTTTTAACCGCGGACTATAATCTCTGCTAAAAAACTCCATTCCTCCGCCGCCAACCAAGTTTATATTGGAAATATAACGCCATGTTTTTTTGCGCGGGGCGCTCCCCCTTGCTCAAAAAGTTACTGTTATCGCAGGCTTACGGACTTTGCTATGTTCGTAGGATTGAATATCCGCGTTAAAGCGGCGTTCCGCCTCAATAGAGGAAGGAGGACCGTGTCCTGGAAGTACCATATAGTCGCCTTGCAGTGTGAGGATTTTGCTATAGAGCGCGGTAATTTGGACTTTATCGCCGTAGGAGCTGTGAGTTTTGCCGGTGAGACCCGCGCTGAGAGCGTCTCCTGTGAAGAGCAGTCGGTCTACTTTGTATACCACCGCGTCGAAGGCGTGTCCGGGAACCGAGAATACCTCTATTTCAAACGGACCAACGAGAAATTTGTCGCCGTCGCGTACCATGTTAGTTTTATATCCGCGAACGAGCGGATTTACCGCATAAATATCAGTCTTGTATATCCGCTCAAGGGTTCGGAGTCCAAGCACATGATTGGAATGGTCGTGAGTAATAAGCACGCCAGCCAGAGTATAGCTATTATCCTCAATGATATTGACGAAAACTTGATCTATATGCGCCGGGTCTATGACGATTGCGGTCTTGTCTGGCGGTTCGCCTCCGATGATGTAGGAATTCCTTGCGCCCGGCGACGTAGTATGGAAATAGAGTTGCATAGCGGTTACTCCAATATCTCGAAAATCGCTTCGCCGGTGTTCGACGTTTTGAAAGACACGTTCTTGCGTTGGGACATGATGAAGTTCGTCCGTTTTATATCGCAATTAACGAGACTTACGCAAACCATGTCCGCATTGATGAAACGACTATTATACATTCCAGAGTTATTGAAAGAACAGTTGACGATAGACGCGCCGCCGTAGTTTATATTCACCAAGTCTGAATTCTCAAAACAGACCTGTTGAAGTCGAGCGCCCGCGAAAGAAAGAAATTCAAGATTCGTTTGTTTGAAGGAACAATTATAAAAATCCGCGAAATTAAAAAGCGTTAATTGCATGGAACAATTTGAGAAATCGCACGCTGAAAAGAAAGAATTCTTGAAATTGCACGCATAGAAACGCCTTCCTGAAAAGTCTTCGTTTTCAAAACGCATATAAGGAGCGTTCATATCGCGCACGTCCGTTTCCTGTTTTATGAGATTACATATACGAATTTCTTCGGCTTTAACGTCTGCGCTATGAGGAGCGCAAAGCTTCGAGCCGGTTATGGCAAGCCGTCCGCAACCGGCTGCGCAATAAATAGGCGAAAACATGAGCTTATCATAAGATAGACGCGGCTTTTTTTCAAGCCTCTTGTTATAGAAAATGAAATACGATAAACTATTCACATGAAAGTCGCTATTATTTTTGGGTCCGCTTCGGACAAACCGATTATGAAGAAAGCCGCGGACGTCCTGCGGGAATTCGGCGTGGAATTTTCCGCGCATATCCTTTCCGCGCACCGCGTTCCCGAACTATTGAAAGAAACAGTACAGAACCTCGAGAAAGACGGCGTCGAAGTATTCATAGCCGGCGCAGGGCTGTCGGCCGCGTTGCCAGGAGCCATAGCAAGCGTAACGACTATTCCGGTCGTCGGAGTACCCATAGCAAGCGGAGGACTCGGCGGGCTTGACGCGCTACTCGCCGTCGTACAGACGCCCAAGCCCGTGCCTGCGGCGACGGTCGGGATTGACAATGCGGCTAACGCTGCGTATCTGGCGATAGAAATTCTCGCGGTCAAATATTCGGACTTAAAAGAGAAATTGCGACAATTCCGGGAAACCTTGAAAGCCAACCTTGAAGAGTCGACGGTAGCGCTGTGATTTGCGCTACGCGCCTTAATAACTCATGTTACGCAGAGTCCGGTTTTAATCCGAATATAGTCCTAAATTCAGCTTGATTCTACCATATTATTAAACAAGTCTATTATCAGAAAATCATAACCGTCCTAAAAGACGCCCATAGAATTACAAGCGGCGGATTAGCGAAGTAATAGAAATTTGACGCTTCCTCCGCGCGGTTGCGTCGGAGATTATTATAAAAGCTTTCTAACGATATAATTCAAAATGCGGTAGATTTTTTCTTGCGAATGCGGTATTATGATAATATGCGAATGATTTTAATTTTATCGGTTTCATTGCTTGCGATGAACGGTTGTAAATCCGCGCCCCCGCAGACGGCTCCAGTGGAGGCGGAAAACCTGAACGTACCCGACTGGATTTCTCTTCCGCCTCCGGAAGACGAATTATGGGGAATAGGCGCCGCGTTTGCGGCAAAAGATTACGAGGCGATGCTCGTAGCGGAGACGCGCGCCAAGGCTTCCATTGTTCAGCGGTTACGGCTCTATTTGGACGGCGCGTTTGATGGGTATAACAGGCGGGCGGACGCGGAGAATAGAGCGGTAGACGCGCTTATTGAAGACGCCGCGTTTAAGCTGGACAATATGCTCTTAAAAGAAGCCGTCGTCGATAAACGACAGCAGACGCCGAACAAGACATGGTGGTACCGCGTGAGTTATAAGAAAGCGGACGCCCGAACCGCGGTTTTTCAGATACTTGACAGCGAAATTGAACAGTATCCGGAATTTAACCCCAATCGCGCGATAGTATTCTTCGACGAACAGTCCGCGAAAAACGACGCGCCTATCGTTACATCCGAATAAAAACAAGCGCCCAAAATTTCTAATTTTAAAAAAAATAGAAATTCCTCTTGAATTTTTTTAAAAGGGCATTATACTATAAAGTAATGGGCTCTTGTATGAGAGCCTTAATTTTGTAACTTTATAGGAGTTTCATTATGAAAAGAAGCGTATGTATGCTTTTGACGGCAGTGGTTGCCGTTTCGTTGGCGTTCATTAGCTGTGGTTCCGCTCCAGCGGAGCAAAAGTCGGCGCAACCTACTCTTCCGGAGTGGTATTTGAATCCGCCTGATGATGAACAAGCTATCATCGGTATCGGCGTCGCCAAAATGGCCGATATGAACGCCGCCATGGGAGCGGCTGAACAACGCGCGCGGGTTTCCATATCCCGCACTTTGAAAGATAACATCAAGGCTATGGTAACCGATTATTCAAGAACAGCAGGTACTGCCGACGAGCAGACTACCTTGCAGTTCTATGAAAGCATCAGTCAGTCCGTAACTTCCAACACCCTATCCGGCGCTAAAGTCTCTAAAAGAGCCTACGAGAACGGCGCTGCTTATGTTATGGTAACGATGAACAAATCAGACGCGGCCGCGGCCGCGGCTAACGTCATTGAGAGCGAAGCTTCTCAATACGCGGAATTCAAGGCCATGAACGCGCTGGACGCGTTGAACGCCCAGTTGGCTAATTCTACCGTTAAAGCTATACCGGAAGAATAGCAGTCCAGAAATATAGGGGGAGTCAATCCCTCTATATTTTTCTATATTAATAAAAAGTATCCCTGAAAATATTCATGGAGGGGAAAATGAGAAAAACAAAGAATATTTTAATCAAGATTCAACCTTCTTTTATAATTGGTATGTTGTTGATATTTGCCGCGTGCGCGTCGCAACCAATCGTAACGAAGTCGCCCGTCTCTTTCGCTACGAGGGAATTTTTTGATTCTAGCCCTTTTGACGGAGAACTGGTCGTTATCGGCGTCGCTACCGAGAGTTCTGACCACAATAAAAGAGCGATAAAAGAGGCGCTCAACGACGCTTCGCGAAAAACCGCTTTATTCTTCAACCTTGAGGGTTCCTTTGAACAGGTGGAAAATAGAGGTTCAGGGTTCCTTGATTATTCTCGAGAAACTAAAAATTTAGTAAAGCCGGAAAGCGACGCCGATTATGTAGAAAAACTGAAGTTTGACCCTGAAATGGACGTCTTTCACGATGCAAGATACAAGGTAGTTTTCGTCCGCGCGAGATACGGAGATGTTAATCTTTCGGTAAACCACAAATTTTCCATTCCTTCTGACGGCAAAAAACCAGAGTGGGTTGAGACGACGCCGTATATTCCGGGATATTATGTGGGCGTTGGATACGCAAACTATCATGGGCTGTATAAAAATACGGTAATAGAGTCCTATGAGAACGCCGCTCTTGCCATCATAAGGACTATTTCTAGCGATGTACAAGGAGACGAATCTCTTAGTTCTAATACAGGGAATAGATTTTTCTTCCGACAGGATAGCAATGGAACGGTGTCCGCAGCAGGAGTACTAGAAAGTTTCTGTGTGTTGGAAATTTGGAGAGAATCGGGCGATTTCAAAGGTATGTGGACGTTAGCGGTGGCGAAAATACCGAAGTAAAATTAAAAACTTTGAACAAGTCAATTTCATTCACAAGGAGATATTATGTCTAAAATATTATGTGTTTTAACCATTGGACTGTTGGCGGTTTCGTGTGCGAGCGCGCCGTCGAGTAATACAAGCGCTTCTACGGCTAAAACTAACAATTCCGCGGCTGAAGCGGAAGCCGCGGCGCAGGCCGCGGTTGCGGCAATGAACAACGACGGACAGAGACCCGTCTCCAGCGGAGGGCAACAAACGACGCCGTCCGCGCAACAACAGACGGTACAGCCCGCGGCCGCCTCGTCCTCAGCGCCTGCAAGAGCCGGCGCAAAACCCGCTTGGATAGACGCGAAAGACTCGGTCTACAACAAGAGCGAGCGTCTCTCGGAAATAGGCATAGACGCCCGACAGGAGAGCGCGGACCAAAAGGCTTTAGCCGCGCTCACCGCGCTCTTTGGACAGTCAATAGAAGCCCAGCAAAAACTCTCAACCGCCTATAACGAAGCGGTTAGAGCGGGAAAAGTAACGACTTCCGAAAGCGCGTCCATGCAGGAATCTATAAAGACTTCAACCCAGTTAAGCTCTCTCGTCGGCGTTTCCATAGCGGACAGGTGGTACGACGGCAAGTCAACCTATTACTCCATCGCGGTCATGGACAACGCGAGAGCTATCCAGGTATATACGTCAATCATCGCCGGCTACAACGAGACCATAAATATCTTGACGAACATATCTGACTCCGAAAAGTATTCTTTTGACGGCTATGCGCGTTATAAGCTTGCGAGTATCATAGCGGACGGCGCTCAAGAGTACGTGCGGGTACTTACTTACCTCGGCGCTACTCCTCCAAATGTGAAAAAGAGCGCGGACTTCCTCTCGGAAATAAAGAGCATCGCCGCAAGGATTCCCATTTTTGTCAATGTTTCTGACGACGTGTCGAATCGTATTAAAAGCGCCTTAACGAAAGTCATTACAAGTCAGGGCTTGCAAGGCGGTACTTCTTCAGCGCGCTACGTGTTGAACTGCAACTTCTCGCTTTCAGATACGGATTTCCCTAATAACCCCAATAAATTCGCGCGATATCTCGTAGAAGGAAGCCTGATAGATACGGCAAGCGGAAACGAACTTCTTCCCTATAAAATAGACGGTAGGGAGGGGCATACGACCATTGCGGAAGCCAGAAACAGAGCGGTCGCGGCAGCGGAAAGGAAAATAGGAGACGCAAGAGCGGCCGACGGTTTCGCCCAAAAATTAACAAGCTACCTTGAATCGCTCTAAAGACTAATTGAAATCGTTGTTATTCAGATAAATTTTTGGGGGGGCGTAATACGGACGCCCCCTATTTTCCTATAATTTTTAATTCAAAAATAAAAAATACGATAAAAATCAAACCCTCCTTTGTTTACATACAAAAAATTCCCTATATGTAAATTTCAGTTTTATTTGTTAGAATTCAAAGCAAAATTCAATGATTTTCAAGGAGAGAAAACATGAAGAAACTACTCGTAGTTTTCACTATTGCAATGATAGCCTTTTCCGGTTGTCAGAAGAAAGAGGCGGCGGGTTCCCCCCCCCCCCGCGCCGCCGAAAACAAATTGATTGTATGGTCGTTCACCGATGAATTAGGAGGAATGATCGACAAGGCAGGTTATGGATTCAAGGCGACCCACCCAGATATCACAATTGAATATTCCATGACGCCTACGGAACAGTTCCCCAGCAAACTCGACCCGGTTCTGGCTTCGGGACAGGGAACCCCGGACGTATTCGCTCTCGAAGACGCTTTTGTTCGTAAATATGTGGAGTCCGGGCTTTTGCTCGACATCTCCGACGTGTACAACGCGGCGAAGGACAAATTGTTGGCTTACCCGACTCAAGTCGGTTCGTTTGAAGGCAAAGTCTACGGTATGTCTTGGCAGGCCACTCCGGGCGCGCTCTTCTATCGACGGAGCCTCGCCCAAAAATACCTCGGTACAGACGATCCGGAACAGGTGCAGGCGTATTTTGCCGACGAGGCGAAATTTTTGGAGACCGCCGCCTTGCTCAAGTCCAAATCAAACGGCGCCTGTGTAGTAGTTTCCACAACCGGCGACCTCTTTACGCCCTTCAAAGGCGCCCGGAAAGATCCTTGGGTAGTCAATGATAAATTAGTATTGGACCCCGCTATGGAAAGATACATGGAGACGTGCAAGTTCCTTCGCGACAACGGCTACGAAGGACGGGTTGGGCAGTGGAGCGAAGGTTGGTTCGCAGGCATGAAAGGCGAACTCACCGATGAAAACGGCAATCTATTGGAGGCGTTTTCTTTCTTCCTACCCACATGGGGACTCCATTATGTACTGAAGACCAACGCCCCCGATACCGCGGGCGATTGGGCGATGATCGCCGGTCCCTACCCCTATAGATGGGGCGGCACATGGATCGGCGCGTGGAAAGATACCAAGAATCCGGACGCCGCGAAAGAACTCATCCGCTACCTGACCACAGACGACGCTTTCCTCGAAGCCTATGCCAGGGAATCCGGCGACGTCGTGTCAAACCTCAACGTCATCAACAAAATCAAAGACAACTTCAGCGAGCCGTTCCTAGGCGGTCAGAACCACTACGCCGAATTCGCCGAAATGGCCATGAATGTGGACGGCAGGCTGACACAGGGGACGGATCAGGTTATTGAAGGGATATTCAGCGAGGCTGTTACCGCCTACGTGCTTGGCGAAAAAACCAAAGAGCAAGCTATCGCTGATTGGAGAGACGCTGTTTCCGCCCAGCTTGGTTTAGACTAATAGCTTCTTTAATTTGGGAATGGGGAGTGAAGCCCCCGCTCCCAAATTAAAGAGGAGGTTATATGAAACAGATTGGAAAACAGATTGGAAACGAAAAACGCACCCATTATTGGGGCTATTTTTTTGTAGCTCCGTTTGTTATTGTATTCTTGATATTCACTCTTTACCCCACTCTTTATACCTTTACATTAGCGTTTACGGACCTCCAAGGATTGAGAAACAATTTCAAGTTCGTCGGTGTTAGGCAGTTCGCTACGTTGGTAAAAGACCATTATTTTTGGGATGCGATAGGCAACACCTTTATCATATGGGGGTTGAATTTTGCTCCACAGTTAGGTCTAGCCCTCATACTTTCGGTATGGCTTTCGGACGTACGTCTTAATCTCAAATGTAAACCCATTTTTAGAGCTATTGTCTATATGCCGAACCTTCTTATGACGGCTTCCGTTGCTTTACTTTTCCGTAGCCTTTTCGGGTATCCGGCGGGACCGTTAAGCAGGCTGTTTTATATGAGCGGGCACGGGTTGGTTGAGATTGTTCAGCGAGGCGGACAAGACGTTGTGCAGATGTTCAACTTCTTCCGTAGCGTATCGTTCTCCAGAGGAATAGTGGCGTTTATACAGTGGTGGATGTGGTATGGACAAACCGTCATCTTGATGATGGCGGGTATCACGAGTATCTCGCCGTCCCTCTACGAATCTGCGCTTGTGGACGGGGCGAACAGCCGCCAGACGACGTGGTACATCACTCTGCCTTTGCTTCGCCCCATGATGCTTTACACGCTGGTTACGTCTATGATTGGAGGTATGCAGATGCTGGATATACCGTTATTGCTGACGGACGGACGCGGAGCCCCTGATTATAAAATCAGAACGACAGCCCTTTACCTTTACAATCAGGCGTTTCAAGGCAGAAACAACTACGCTTACGCGGCTGCGATATCTATCGGTATGTTCATCCTTACGATTATACTTGCGCTGTTCATATTCTTCTTTATGCAAGATCGTAGCAAATTCAAAAAGAAGGGAGCCCGATAATGAAATTAAAATCAAGTTACGTCCAGCTTAAAATAGAAAGGACTCTCATATATATTGTGATGGCCATCCTTACTCTGGTGGCTATTATCCCTATCTATATGCTCCTCATTAACGCTACTCGTTCCACAGAACAGATAAATCTGGGAATCGGCTGGCTTCCGAGCCGTTATACCATGAACAACTGGAAAAATCTAACAGATAGAGGTTTCCAAATCTGGCAGGGCTTTTACAACAGCGCTTTTATCTCGGTATGTACCACCGTGTTAAACATCTACTTCTCGGCGATGACGGCTTACGGTCTCTTCGCCTATCGGTTTAAGGGCAGAAATCTCATCTGGGGGATTATTCTCATCATCATGATGCTTCCGGGCACGCTTTCCTTCATTGGGTTTTATCAGTTCATGGCGCGTATCAAATGGCTTGACAGCTACCTTCCGTTGATTATTCCCGCCATCGCGGGCGCGGGGACTGTGTTGTTTATACGGCAATATATGAGTTCCGTACTTTCTCTGGAGCTTGTCGACGCCGCGCGCATCGACGGCGCGGGCGAATTCCACATATTCAACGTTATCATCCTGCCAGTTATCTCGCCGGCTCTCGCGGCCCAGTCTATATTCACTTTCGTCGGCTCGTGGAACAACTTCTTCACCCCGTTTGTGCTCATTTCCAGTATGAAGAAGTACACGCTTCCAATGCTCGTGCAGACTCTTCGCGGCGACATCTACCGCACCGAATTCGGGAGCATCTACCTGGGCATAGCCATCTCCCTCATACCGATTCTGATTTTCTACTCGTTCATGTCCAGATTCATCATCTCTGGCGTTACTATGGGCGGCGTCAAAGAGTAACTCTTAAAAGTCGGAAAACTATGATCGATGGGCGATGTATGCATCGCCCATAATTTCTTACACCTCCCCCCCTAGTAATCACAGTTGCGGCTTGTTTTTCTTTGATATTTATGTCATACTGTTCCTATGACTAACGAACTACTTCTCAAAAAAGAATTGTTTCAAGGAAAACCTGTATATGACTATCGCGGGACCATGCTTGACGTATCAAGACATTTCTTCGGCGTGGACGAAGTGCGCCGTCTTTTGGATGTCATGTACCGTCTGCGCCTGAACAAGTTTCACTGGCACTTTTCCGATGACCAGGGCTTCCGCATTGCCTTAAAGAATTATCCAAAGCTTGAGGAAATCGCCTCAAAACGCTCGTTCACCGCCTACGGCGGTTTCCTCAAGAAAAAATTCCGCGATAATACGCCTTATGCTGGTTTCTATACTGAAGAAGAAGTCCGCAGTATCGTCTCTTACGCTACTGAACGGGGCATCGAAGTTATCCCAGAATTGAGTATGCCCGGACATTCAAGCGCGCTTGTCGCGGCCTATCCAGAATTGTCCTGCTCTGGGGAAAAAATCGAGGTTCCGGGGGATTTCGGCGTCATGGACAACGTACTCTGCATAGGCAATGACGACGTCATGCGTTTTATGGACAAATTGCTCCATACCCTTGTCGATTTATTCGAGGCAAAGACTTTTCATATCGACTTCGACGAAGTTCGGCTTACACATCTAAAAACCTGCCCAAAATGTCAGGCGAAAATGAAGGAATTGGGGACCGCGCGCGTTGAAGATCTGAAATTATATGCAAAAAATTTCTTCCGCGACAGCCTCAAGAAACAAGGACTTGAAGTGATTCTCTACAACGACGGTATGGAAGAGGCGGACACATCCGTCGTCTGTTTTCACTGGGACAGCCGTGATAAACTTGGCGAAAGAACGGTTCAATGGATTAACGAGGGCCAGCAAACTATCATAGCCAACTGCGAATACCTCTACATGGATTACCCCTATGTGTGGACTCCGCTCAAAAAGACTTACAGCTTTAATCCTGTCTTGAAGGGCGTCGCTAAACCCGAAAACATTATCGGCGTAGAAGCCCCATTGTGGACCGAATCCGTCGAGGGTCACCCTAAACTGGCGTTCAACGCTTACTACCGCCTCGCCGCTTTAGCCGAAATAGGATGGTTCGGTGAAAAACGCAGACCTTATAAGGAGTTTATTAAAAGACTCCGCGAAAACGAAGAGTATTTTTTTGGGGAAAAGCTCAATATTCCAGACCGTATACTTAATCCGAATCTCTTTCGTCGTTTGCGTATGACGAAAAAAAGCCTGATGCAAGATATGAATTGCGAGTTTAGAGAAGTAGAAAAATTTTATTTTTCCAAAGTATAGTTTAAGGAGGATATTATGGAAACATTTTCTTATGCGCTCGTTACGCCGTATACGGTGGCGAAAAGCAGGACGGGCGGAGTGCTTGCGCGGTTGTTGTCGCAGGTGGATCTTGAACTGGCAGGCGCTCAAATATTCGCCCCTGACGCGGACCTGGCGCGAAAATACGCGGATATATTGCGTAAACAGAATACTGCGGTAGGCTCTGTTACCCTTTTGGCCGATTATGTAGAACAGCGGTTCGCGCCTTCGGAAGAAAGATCTCATCCCACCCTTCTACTACTGTTCAAGGGCGAGAATCCTTGCGAAAAACTCGCTACTATCTGCGGGCATATCTACCCTGACCATATAGGGGAGGAGTCTCTTGACCGGGAAACCATTCGGGATACTTATGCAGACCTCATCGTCGCCCCTAACGACCCAAACAAGATTGACTACTTCGAGCCCGCGGTCATCACGCCGAGAACCCAGAAAGAAGCCGACGAAGACTTGGTTTTGTTTTCCACATTTCTTAAAGGTAAAGAAAACATCATCAACAATATGCAATATCCCGACGCATCGAGAATCGAGCGGACGCTGGTCATCATCAAGCCTGACAACTGGCAGTACGCGTCGTCTCGCCCGGGCAACATCATTGATATGTTCACCAGAACCGGCTTGCGAATCATCGGCGTCAAGGTTCATCGTTTCACGCTCGAGCAAGCTTTGGAATTCTACGGGCCGGTTGAAGCGGTATTGAAAAACAAGCTGGCGCCTATCTTCGGGAAGAATGCTAAAGAGTTGCTTGAGAAGGAATTCTCTCTTTCATTGAGCGCGGAAACAGAAAAAGCTCTGATTGATAGTTTCGGCGTTGAATACGCCCGGGACCAGTTCACTCAAATTGTGGGATTCATGTCCGGCGTGAAACCTGGGTCTGGCAAACAGCCGCATCCTGTGAAGTGTATGATAATCATCTACGAAGGCGTCGACGCGGTAAAAAAAATTCGAGACGTGCTTGGTCCAACCGACCCGCTCAAGGCTCCGGGCGGCACTGTGCGCCGCGAATTTGGTTCCAACGTCATGGTCAATACAGCGCACGCCTCGGATTCCGTCGAAAGCTTTAACCGCGAATCAGACGTCGTCCGCGTCAACGAAAACCAACTGGCGGATATTGTTACTGAATACCTTCAGCAAAAAATCACGGCTATCTAACCGCGAAATCAAAGAATTCGACAAGAGGTAAGTTCAGTATCCGCAAGCGTACATTTAGCGCGACCTTCATCTGCTAGCCGTATCAAGGATAAACTTGGCGGGCTTGTATTCTCCGCCCTAAAGACGGAAGGCTTTTCCGCCCGCCATTTATAAAAGGTCAATATCTCAAGAAACAAATATTAAAGGCGCCATGCGATCCGCTTTATTTAATCCCATGCTCTCAACTTTCCGTTCCTCTCATTTATAAAAGCATTCTAATAGACATCCGATTCATTATTGTCCGGCTTTTTGCGGACAATAACGCTTTTCTTGGGATGCTCGGAAGATTCTCTCCCATCAGAGTGTCGGCGTCTGGACGATCTTTGCTCGTCTCTTTCCGAATATCTCTTCTCGCGTCCCGCCTTATCCATGACGCGAAGAGCTTCCTCAAAACCGCCCAAAAACTGGACCAAATCCTCGGCGAAAACTACCACCGATTGACGCTCAAAACCGCCCTCATCCTTGTTCTTGCTTTCAACGACGTTGAGATAAAGATCGCCCAACCGATTTTCCTTTACATTAAAGAAATAAGTCCTGTTCGGCAATTGCACCTTCGTTGAGTAAATTTCTCCGCGTATACCCATAATAAATCCTCCTTATATTTAGTAAACAGCGAATATCACAACTTTTCAAAGTATTTCATATTATTTCTTCTATTCTCCATCAGCTTCTTTCACCATTTCCTGTTGCCATGCGATAAGCTCGCGTTCCAGAGCTTGTGTTTGCGCATCCGCCATGATGCGAAAGACTGGCTCTGTGCCTGAACCGCGCATCCAAATCGAAGCCACAGCAGAATCCGTCTGATCGAGAAAACAAATTTTAAGGCCTCCGCGCCCAGCTTGTCCAAAACGCTCCACCTTTATTTCCTCCATTCCAATATACCCTCTCACATTCCATCTTACAATACCGAATTGCGCCAAGTAAGTCTTTTTTTCCCTCCATTCGCGGAGAAAAATGGTTTGATACCTGTCCTTGAGCAAGGCATGATCAACGATTTTTACCTGTAAAAGGGCGTCTTCTGAATAAGAACCCGTGCTTACCCACGAGGGAAGAGTTTTAATGACGTCCGCGATGGTGAAATCCGCTCGGTAAATATTACCCGAAAGTTCGCACCATATCTCGAAAAAGCCTTTTTCCCCGCCTCCGCCCCGTATGGTAAGCAATTTGAGCAGGGCGAAAACCGTATCAATAGGATCGCGGACGCTAGAAGGATAAGTGATGTTACCGCCTGCGGGGCCCTCTCCCAACACACGTACTATCCATCCTCGTTCCCGCAGGTTTCGCGCGAGACCTACGACGTTGGCTTCGCCCACTTCGGCGCGGAACACATCGACTCCAAAGGCTTTGGCGATTTGGTCAATGCGTAGAGACGTGGGGTCGTTGACCACGACTGCGACTTTTTTCCCCGCGCCGATATTGCCGTCGCGCGCGAGATGAGACAATTCCGCCACGCACGCCAAAGCGAACACTTCCTGCGCCTCCAATGGACGGACCCTGTCTTGAACGTCGTCCCAAATGACAAGATTACCCCGGTCCCCGTCGCAATCCGGAACATAGCCGAGGATAAAACAGGGGTCTTGGCTATGCGCCTCTTCCAAAAACATGGCGCAGGGAACAAGAGATTCGCCTTCAGGTACGATACGGTGCGCTATCCGCCCAGGCTCGCCGTTTATAAACCGAAATTTCACCCCTATTGACGGCAGAAATTCCTTATCAATGGACACGGTTCGCGCCGAACCATTGAAGTCCGCCACGATGCCTATAGGAGACTTTTTTATATTTGCGGATATTTCCTCGAAAAACCGTGTTTGAGATTCCAAATCCGCGCTATCCGCTACTACTTCCTTGGTAAATTTCAAATAAGCCAAACAGACTTCTTGCTTTACTCTTTCGGCGTTTCGGTAAATTTCCGCTTCGGCGGCGAGAATTTCAGGAAGCGCGGATTCAAACAACGCCTTCGTCGCTTCAATATTTTTTTCACGGTTCGGTCCTGAAAAGAAGGAACGGAATTCATCTATAAGTACCTTAGCCTCTGTTCCGGGCAGAACGCCGCCGTCCGTTAAGCCGAACTTGAGACCGTTATGACCTATGGGATTATGGCTTGCGGAAATATAGACAAACCCGTCTATTTCTCCGGTACGTGAAAACGCCATTATTTCAGGCGCCGCGGTAATGGATGCGAAAAGAACGCGACAATTTTCATGCAGAAAGGTTCTAATCATCGTTTCGGCTATCATCCGCCCGGTAGGGCGGGCGTCCATTCCAACCATTATGACGGGAACCGTGTTGCGTGCAGACGTCTTTTGCTTGTTTTTTACATAGTCGGCGAATATTTTTGCGGCTACGGCTACAATGATTTTGTGGGATTTAGAAATTGCCGACTTTTTATCTTCCTCTTCGCCGCTTTCCGCAAAAACCGTTCTCCATCCGGAAGCGGAAAGTATCATATTAGCAAGCTTATCGTCTAAATCTGTTAATAGTTTTTTATCTGGCATGGCGTATATGGTATAATAAAAGAAAATTCATTTCAAGAGGGATAAAACGACATATTTATTTATCCACCGCATCAATCGCTTCGGCTTCTTTCGTCAGATATTGCTCCAAGAGGCGTTTCTTGTCTTGGGGAATGGGAGTCGTTTGTTTCGCATTGAAATCGTAATGTACAATTACCGCGTTTCCGTTTACGCAAAGTCTGCTTTCCTGCCATGCTTCGTGGTAGACAGTGAAAGACTTCGTTCCAATGCGGCTGACTGACGTCCTGATTTCCACATTGAATTGAAAGAACAGTTGGTCCAAGAAGTTGTAATCGGTATGCGCCATGATGAGGGTCCATGTCTCGTAGGATAGGTTGAGATTCGGTTCAAAGATTCTAAACAGCGGATTGCGCCCCAATTCAAACCAAGCGGCTAAAACCGTATTATTAATATGTCCAAGTCCATCAATGTCGCCGAATCGCGGACTTACTGTTGTGATAAGCACGTATACCTCCTTTAATGCGCTAGTATATACAATAAACCGCAGACCTGTCAAGAACGTCTTGAGAATGGTCGTATCCGATGACGAAAAAGTTACGGCGCCTTTTTATCTCCACAGTCGCTTCCGCGATGCGGCGCGCTGAGGCGTTTTGCTATGGGATTGGGCGTTTTATGAGCGGTTTCCGCGGGACACTCCGCCTCTGTGATAGACAAACTTATCGACAGTCCCGGTAGAGACGCCGGGAAGCTCCGCGATTTTCTTGATAGTCATTTTTCTCGCTCCTTGACTTGTTTTAAATGAGAGTACGCCGAAAATATTAAAAAACAAAGCGGTTCGCGCGGCGTTCATTGGACCGAGCCGCAACGTTAGGGACGCCCCGTTTCGTTCAGGCGGATTAGAGAAAAGCGTACTCATAAAGAAACCTAAGTCGCCCTCTCCTATTTCTTTCACGCCCAGCAACCGCGCGACGCTGAAGAGCTGAGACAGACCTCTTGCCGCGTCCGCGGAAGGCGTTTCTACCCGCAAGACTATATGATAAGCCTCGTCCTTAAGCGCTACTCTAAAGAACAGCCTGTCCGCTTGAATCTCAAACGGCGTTTCCATAGCCGCTAGAAAAGCGTTTACGGCGTTAGCGCCGTCTCCAAACCAACCGGTTATGACCGCATCCTGACGGAATTCGTCAAATCCTTGAGGAACAGTATTTGCGGCGGCGAAAAGAAACGGGTCCGCGTCCGAAGCCGCTATTGTTCTTTCATTAAAGGCAACGGACAGCCCGTTCTTTTCTGCGCGCCAGTAGTCCGCGCCTGTTTCGGAACGTTGTTTCTTCCAATCGCTGGACGCTTTCAACGACAGATCCGCTATTGTCTTTGGATAATTCCCTTGAAGAACCGCAAAGAAGCGCCGATTCGCCCCTGCGGGATAGAGCGCCGCAGTTATCGTAGACGTTCTATCCAGTATTTGCGCGGCGTCCTTTACGGACGCTCCGCCGACGGCGAGCAGGTCGAGGATGGGGCGCGAATTCGCCGCGTCGATGGACAGGTACAAGACTCCGCCGTCCGCAAACGGCTCAAATTCGCCGATTTCCGCTAACTTCCACAGGGCGTCTTCCGCTATTTTCGCGGCGGGTTGCGTCTTGCAGGAAAGAAACAGCGCGGCTATAAACAGATATAGAATCTTTTGTTTCATAAACTTCCCTAAAAATGGACTGTCGTCAACATTACGAAAATCCTCTTGAAAATATCCGCATTTAACCAGAATTTTTATCCGTTATTTCAATTATCAAAATTTGCGAAAGAGAAAACTATCGAGTCGTTATACAAAACTTCTCTCAACGCCGCGATTACTTCAACGGAATCGTATCGTTTATTGTCTGTGATATTGCTTCACTATCATTTACAATTACTTGACGACTGCTTGTGTTAATCGCGCGATACCTCAAATCAATCTGTATGTAATATTTTATCACGATTTTAAATTTTTTTTGCGTAAGCTGTTTCATCCTCTAGTAGCAATATTTCTATCTTTTCTTGTATCGAGACGCCGTCAATACCAAAACCTGTTACATCCCAGCCCGGCGTTCTTTGTCTGCCAAAAAGTTCTATACGAGGTATATCTCCAAAAAGCCGCACTATCCTGTCGCGGACGACGGGCGGTTTTACCGAATGTCCAAGCCGCGGATGCATCACGATTTGCGGCACCGTTTTATCGACCGATTTTATATGACCGCGCATTCCCAGAAGACAAATTTCAATATTTGATTTAGTATAGCTTCCCATGCCCCGAAGCGGTTCGCCGTCGATTTTTGTCTTTACCCATGAAAAAGCGCACGTTTTATATTTAAAGCCCCACGCTGCCATAACTTTGAGAGCGTCAGGCAACGCCGGCATGGTCGCCCATAGAAAAAGAGCGCAATTTTTGCCGCGTAACGCCTTCACATTAAGCCTGCAAATTTCATCTGTCGCCATCGTTTGATAATGCTTTTCCGGCGCAAAATGTCCGCCGTCCTTGCCTGATCCCCACAGGTACTTCCACGGCGGGTCCGCGTAAATAACCTGATACTTCATGATAGGAGTATAAAATATATCAAACCTCCATGTCAAGACCTGAGATTTCAATAATTGCGCCAAGGAAGGCGCGGTTACAACAAAGATACTGTCTAAACATTTAGCTGTCAATAGTTCCTATGCCGTTATCACGACGGAGATTCCGTTTCGCTCCCGATAATCTGAAAGGGCGGGTTCCCGGCGATTCAATATTTTTCTTATTTATTATATATTGTAGATACGCGGAAAAACGTCTCTGGTACGCCGTCCACCCTGAACCGTCGTATCGGAACGTTGTTTCCCGCGCTAAATTTTTATACTTTTATAGGAGACGATGATTATATATCAAGAAACGAGCTTTTTCAGAGGAGGTCTTTATGGCAGAAGCAAAAAGAGTGGATACCATGCGTATCTCGCTTAGGGAGAAATTGGCGTACAGCCTTGGCGACATAGCAAGCAATGTGGTATGGAGCGCGGCAGGCGGGTTTTTAACCTACTACTATACTAACGTGGCGGGTATAGCGGCCGCGGCGGCAGGCGTGATTATGCTGTCGTCCCGTTTGCTTGACGGCGTGTCCGATGTGGCGATGGGCGGCGTTATTGACAAAACCAAGTCTCGGTTCGGTAAAGCGCGTCCGTGGCTTCTTTGGATGTGCGGTCCTTTTGCGCTGGCCTCGTTCCTACTGTTCGCAGTGCCAAGGGATTGGGACGATACTGCAAAGATAATTTACGCGTTTATTACTTACAACTTCATGTCAACAGTAGTCTATACGGCTATAAACCTGCCTTACGGCGTTATGAACGCGATGATGACCGACAATCAGAAAGACAGGACTTCGCTCAATATATTCCGTATGCTCGGCGCTATGACAATGGCCGTCTGCGCCAACCTGCTCGTCATTCCTCTTGTGAAGCTTTTCGGCGGCGGTAGTGAAACAAACCCGACAGGCTGGACGATGACGTTCTCTATGCTTGGTATAATCGCTATGTGCCTGTTTATTCTGTGCTTTCTCGGCACTAAAGAGCGTATTCGGACGGAGGAAGCAAAAGATAAGGAACACACTTCGCTAATTAAGGCGGTTTCCCTGCTATTCAGAAATAAGTTTTGGGTTATTCTCCTTATCACAGGCGTAATCGCGCAGATGGGCGTCGGCACAATGGGCGTGAATCCATACTACGCCCAATATTATCTGGGCGACGTAGGACTGGCCGGCCTTATGAGTATGTTTATAATGGTTCCCCTGGTGATTGGGCTGGCTATATCGGGTCCTCTCATCGAGAAGTTCGGCAAGCGCAACTGTATTTTATTCGGCGTATTCTTTGGTTTGCCCGGATATATTCTCCCGCTTTTCAATCCATACAGCTTTGTGTTTATTGCGATAGGCGGAGTTTTCAGAGGGTTAGGCATGGGTCCTGCGGTGGCTTGCGGTTTCGCCATGCTCGCCGATGTGATTGATTACCATGACTGGAAGTTCGGGGCGCGTACCGAAGGGGTTGTCTATTCCGCGGCCAGCTTCGGAAATAAAGTAGGCATGGGATTGGGCGCGGCGGCGTTAGGTGTTGGGCTTTCATTGGGGAGGTTTGACGGCGCCGCGGGGGCCTCGCAACCCGGAAGCGCTATGGCTGCCATATTGATTGTATACGCGATATTACCGCTTGTGTTGCAGATCATCGGTATCGTTCTGTATTCACAATACACGCTCGATAAGATATATCCGCAAATAGTAGCTGAACTTGCCGAACGCAAGAAACAGTCCGTATGAGAGCGAGCGTCGGCGTGTTTGGCAAAGATAGAGCGTTGACAGAGCCTTGCGTCTAAAAGTGAAAGGCTCTGTCAGGAAACCGCCCTCAATGATTCTATAAGGCGGTTCCTTGAAACGTTCAGACTCAATGGGTGGATTTTTCGCGGTCAAATTTTCATATCTTCTTTAATAAATGGAAAATTTATGCTATATTATAATAGTCTATAATTTACTTTTATTCTTTTTATAAAAGGAGAGGAAATATGAAAAGACTAGCGTGTTTTATTATAAGCGTATCGGTATCTGCGGCTTGCTTAACGGCGCAGAGCGCGGATGATATTATTACTCTGTCGAGAAACCGCGTCTCCGCGAACTCTGTTTCTACGCAATCACGGATGGTCGTTTTGAACAAGGACAAGACGACCGCGGAACGCATCATCAACCAGTATTCACAAGATGATTCAAGAGGAAACGAGCGGACGCTCATTGAATTCGTCAGACCTAACGCGGTCAAAGGGACGCGCTTCCTCACCGTTGAAAACGCGGGCGGCGCTGATAACAGATGGATATTCCTCCCAGCCCTCGGCAAGGTCAGGCGCATAGCCTCCTCCGAAGGCGAGAGTAGTTTCATGGGCACGGATTTCTCCTTCGACGACATATCCTCGATGAACAGGGAGGTCGGCGCGGACGTTCACGCCTTGCTGAAAGAGGAAGACCTCAACGGCAAAGCCTGCTTCGTCGTTGAATCCAAACCCAAAGACAAAACCTATCAGTATTCCAAGATAATTTCATGGATAGACAAAGGCAGCAGTATTAACTACAAGATGGAGCTTTACGACAAGAAAGACAAGTTGGCGAAAGTCTACGAGGCGTCTGATTTTCAGAACGTTCAGGGACGCCTCACCGCGAAACAGACCAAGATGTCTACGCTGGGCGACGGTACTTCTACGACTATCCATGTTGATAAAATCAGATACGACGACAAAATCCCGGAAGGCGTGTTCACGCCGAACTATTTGGAAACGGGAAAGTATTAGGAAGCGGCGCGAAGGCCGCAGGGCTTTCAACATTCCGTTCCATATACTAAAGAGGAGCAAAGTATGAGAAAAATTCTGCTATTATGTGTAACGTTACTGGTCGTAGCCGCCGCAATCAGCGCCCAGGGATTCGACGATTTCATCAACCAACACAACGTTTTCGCCGACGACGAGGCGCCCGTTTCCGACGACGGCTTTGGATTCGGCTTTGACGACGGGGGCGGCGTAAGGTCGTCCGCGTCCTTATCGGTAGAAATATCCGGCGAGGCGTCCGCCGAAGCGCTCGTCTTCATAGACGAGCTGGAATCCGCGAGCAAAATGAAGGAAATCGAGCTCGGCGATATTTTTTCGGGCAGGCTGAACTTCTCCGCAAAGGCGTCCAACGCCAAAGCCGTTATCAACCTGAAGCTAAGTCCGTCCCGCGACGCGGCGTCGGTCGTCGCCTTTGACGAGGCGTACATCTGCGGCTATTTCGAGGGCTTGAACGTGGAGGCCGGCTTGCGTAAGCTCGCATGGGGCAAGGCGGACAGCCTTGGTCCCTTGGACGTGGTAAATCCTCTTGATTACACCGACTTGATTGACCTGACGAGTATGCTAGACCGCAAAATCGCAGTACCGATGATTCATATGTCCTACGGATTCGGCGCGTATTCCAAACTGGAAGCCGTGTTCGTTCCATCTTTTACACCGCAGAAATTTGCCGAGTTCGGCAGATGGACGCCGTCCCAAGTGACGACCGCGCCCGGCGCGATAAAAGCGGGCGCAAGCGAATATATCATGAAAACAGCGCGCCCAGCGTTGCTCGCCGCCCTCGGTACTCTCAACCCCGCGCTCATCGCAACGTTGGCTGACAATACGTCATACACGGAGCCGCCTACGGAATGGCTTAAATATATGCAGGCCGGACTGCGCTTCACCACGACCTTTAGGTCCGCGGACGTGGGGGTTCAAGGCTATTTCGGGCGACTGCCCCGCCCGGCCTTCGTGTTGAAAGGCTTGACGGAGTTGTGGAACAATTTCGATGAGGATGACGAGAGGTTCAAGACCAATGCCAACGACTACCTTACAAACTACCTTCAAGAGAACTCCATAGCGGGGGTTTTTGATTACAACTACTTCGCGCAACTTGGATTTGATTACGCGCAGACGCTTTGGGGCTTCAACACGCGGGCGGAACTGGCTCTCAATCTCACCAAAGACCTCAAAGGCGACGACGGAGAGGTCTACAACCCGTTCATCGGCTGGTCCCTGGGCTTTGACCGCGACGTAGCCGTAAAGGGACTCGCCCTCTTCAACGTAAACCTACAGGTAAATGAAAACGTACGTTTGTTCAGCGACAAAATCAACGACAATCGCGCTTTGGATACAGAAGCCGGCTCAAACGATACGTCCACGCGGATTACTTTAATCGCCTCCCGCAAATTCTTCCGCGACAAGTTTGAAGCCAACTTCACTGGACTGTGGAGCGTCGAAGACATGGACTTCTACCTTATTCCCGGGCTTGGATGGACAAATGAAAACCTCGCGGTCAACCTCTACGGCGGCTTCTTTCTCGGCGATTCCGACGGGGAGCTGGGGCGCTACCATAACAACAACTTCGTCCGTATGACCATGACGTATACGTTTTGATAAATGTTTTTGAAATTGAGTCATTTTGATACGCTTGATATTCTGAAATATAACATATATATCCATGCGGAACGTTTTATAATGTTAATTGAAAGAGACCCGCTTGCGTGGAGGGTTTCCCGTCAAACGCTGTCTCGTGCGAAGCCCTCTCCTGTATCATTCGTTATGATATTTTTCGTTTCTCTAACAGCTTTCAATTTCTAGATTTTAGAATCGGATCTAGATATTTATTGATGAATTCGCTCTTGATTCGCAACAATTCGTCGCGGGGAATTTCCGTTAGCGCAGTCCATCCCAGATCCAGAGTACGCTCAATGCTACGGTTTTCAGTTTCGCCTTGAGAGAGAAATAATTGTTCAAATTTCTCGCCGAATTTCAGATATTGTTTGTCGCCCGCGGACAGTTCTTCTTCGCCGATGATGCTCGACAAGTTACGCGCCTGTTTTACCTTGGAGTATGCGGCGAAGAGCTGACTGCTTACATCTTTGTGGTCTTCACGGGTCATGCCCGGCCCGATGCCGTCTTTCATAAGACGGGACAGGCTTGGCAACCCAGCGACTGGCGGGTACACGCCTTTTTGAGAGAGTTCACGATCAAGCACGATTTGACCTTCGGTGATATAGCCGGAGAGGTCGGGTATGGGGTGGCTTATGTCGTCGTTAGGCATGGTTAGGATGGGGATTTGAGTGATAGAGCCGCTTGAATCCACGATTTTACCCGCGCGCTCGTAGAGGCTCGCCAGGTCCGAGTAGAGGTAGCCTGGATAACCCTTACGGCTCGGCACTTCGCCGCGTATGGAGGACACTTCGCGCAATGCTTCGCAGTAATTGGTCATGTCGGTCATCACGACAAGCACGTGCATATTCTCGTGGTACGCGAGGTATTCGGCGGATGTGAGCGCGCAACGCGGCGCTATAAGGCGTTCAAGGCTCGGAGCGTCCGCCAGCGACAAGAACACGACGACGTTAGAAAGCACGCCTGATTTTTCAAAGTCGTCCAAGAAGAAACGGGCCACGTCGTATTTGACGCCCATGGCGCAAAAAACCACGACGAAAGACTCGTCCGAATTGAGAATCTTCGCCTGACGGACGATTTGCGCGGCAAGGCGGTTATGAGGGAGTCCGTTACCGGAGAAAATCGGCAGTTTCTGACCGCGAATCAGCGTGTTCATACCGTCGATGGCTGAAATCCCTGTTTGGATGAAGTCGCGTGGATAAACGCGCGCGTAGGGGTTAATCGGCAAGCCGTTCACGTCAAGACATATTGACGAAAAAATATCGCCGTATCCGTCGATAGGCTCGCCTAAACCGTTGAAGACGCGCCCCAACAGACCGGGACCCACACGCATCGTCATAGGTTTTCCCAAGAATTCGACGTACGCGTCTTCTGCGGATAGTCCGGCGTTGCTCCCAAATATTTGAACCGCCGCCCAGTCTTTGCTCAAGTCAATTACGCGCCCAAGTCGGCGTCGCTCCTCGCGATCATAAACGGCGACGACTTCGTTGAAGCCCACATTACGGACCCGCTCCGTAATGACGACAGGTCCTTCGATGCGGCTCAAGCCGCGGTATTCGATTCCTCGCATTTTTTCCCTACAATTAGTTTACCACAATGAAAAAATATTGTCTATAGGTTCGATCTCGCCTGACGAAAGATAGTAATCGTTCCCACTTGTATTTTTTTTAAAAATCTATATGCTTATACAATGGCGTTAGAAAAAGACGTGTTTATGAACACATATCACAGGCTCCCTGTCGTTTTTACTCATGGGCAGGGCGTTTATCTCTTTGGCGCGGACGGCAAGCGGTACCTTGACTTTACGTCAGGTATTGCGGTCAACTGTTTGGGATATAATTACCCTCCGCTCGTCAAAGCTGTAGCGGAACAAGCAGAGAAGCTCATTCATGCGAGTAACTACTTTCAGAGCGATACGAGCGTTGCGTTTGCGGAAAGACTGGTGAGCGCGGCTGGTATGACAAAGGTATTTTTTGGAAATTCGGGAGCGGAAGCCAACGAAGGCGCGTGCAAGATAGCGCGTAAATATTCGCTCATGAAATACGGCGCCGGACGGCATACTATTGTAACGCTTAAAGGGAGTTTTCACGGGCGGACTATAACCATGCTGTCCGCTACCGGACAGGACAAGTTCCACAAGGATTTCGGACCCTTCACCGAAGGTTTTAGATATATACCGTGCGGGGATATCGAGGCTTTGGACCGGGCGCTCGACGGCTCGGCCGCCGGGCTTCTCATTGAGGCGGTTCAGGGAGAGAACGGGGTCGTTCCGCAGACGCGGGCGTTCATGTCCGCGGCCGCGCGGCTCTGCGCGGAGCGAGACATCCTGCTTATGTTCGACGAAATTCAATGCGGAATGGGGCGTACCGGCTCCTTCCTCGCCGCCACGGGCTACGGAGTTAAGCCGGATGTAATAACCCTTGCGAAGGGGCTTGCGGGCGGGGTACCTGTGGGCGCGGTTTTGGCCGGTGGAAAGAGCGCGGACGTGTTGGACGTCGGGGACCACGGCTCCACTTTTGGCGGAAACCCGCTTGCGGCCGCGGCCGGGCTTGTGGTTCTTGAAACTGTGGACAACCAGGCTTTTCTCAAAGAAATCGCGCGTAAGGGCGAAAAAATCACGACGGCTATCCGCGCGTGGAACTGTCCGTCTATCAAAGAGGTTCGGGGTAAGGGTCTCATGATTGGGGTGGACGTAGCTGGGGACGCATGGGATATAATGACCGCGTGCCTTAAAAGAGGATTGCTTGTTCTTTCCGCGGGGCAAAACACTTTGCGTTTTTTGCCGCCCTACGTTATAACGGACGCGGAAATAGACGCGGGACTGGCTGTTCTGCGGGAATGTCTGTGAAAAGGCTTGGTAAAAAGAGAATAAAAACCGCGTATTTTCTAAAAATTCTCTTTTTTAGATATAATGATCCGCAAGCGCCATGATACGTTTGAACAGATTATTTTTCTACCTTGACAAATCCCACAAACGAGTATACTATTCCCCCAGGTAAATCTGAAGAAAGTTTAAGACGACTGATAGCATTCTTTGCAAAATATGGATTTTATGAAGGGAATCTTTTCGACGCCGAAGAGACGACGTTAAACACGAATGTTTCTGAAAAAGGAGGAAAAAATGAAGCTTAGTATAAAATTAACGATAACCAACGTAGCGGTTACGATAATGTCTATTACCGTTATTACGGCGGTGGTATTGAGCAGGGCGAGTTCGTTGCAAAAAGAGGCGATTCTGGAGAATATGGTGAGTGTGTCGTCTTCTCTCGCAAACGATATAGCGCGGGGAGGTGAAACGTGCATACAAATGCTGAATACCATAGCCATCGCCTTTTGTTATGACGCAAGAATACCGGCGGAAGAGCGCCGCGTCAGGCTTCAAGACGCGCTTACCGCATTGACGGCGATGGCGCCGATGTTTATAAGCGCGTACGCGGCGTTTCCTCCTGACGCGTTTGACGGTATGGACGCGGCTTACGCCGGCGCGCCGGGCGCAAGCGGGAGCGGACAGATCGCTTTCCAGATTACCAAAGCGTCCGGCGACTTGGAAGTTAAGACTTACGGCTTCTATCAAGAGGTACTGTCCGCTGTTTCCGAGTACGCCGTTATTAGCGATCCGTCGCCGTTTATGGTGAACGGCAAACAACAATATCTCATTGATATTAGACAGCCAGTTTCGCTTGGAAAGAACGGCGCCGGCGTTTTAGGGCTTCAGGTCGGATTAGAAGATACGCAAACAATTATCGAGCAAGCGAAACTCTACGGTACGGGACGGGCCGCACTTTACAGCAAGTCAGGCGTCGTCGTGGCCCATTACGATACCGCTAAAATCGGCGCAAACTTCCATAACGCGGATGCGGATATACTGGGTGCGGAGGGCATAGCCGCGGTCGCCGAATCCTTAAATAGCGAGAAGAGCGCGGTAATTACTCACAAAGAATACGCCATAGTGAGCTACCCCTTCAGAACCCGAGGTACGGGAGTTCCATGGACCGTGGTGAGCTTTGTTCCGCTGAAAACGACGCTGTCGCCGATAAACGCGCTCATACGCTATAGCGTCGTATTCATCGCAGCGGCAGGAATAGTCGCGGCGGTTATTATATTCCTAACTTCCAATAGTCTGGCGAAACGCATCATCCGCGTCGGCGATAGGATGAAGGATATTTCAGAAGGCGAAGGGGACCTGAGCAAACGGTTGACCATTTACGCAAACGACGAAATCGGCGATATGGGAACCCATTTCAACGCAACCCTCGATAAGATAAACAACCTCGTGGTGAATATCAAACAACAAGCCGGGGATCTTTCCGAAATAGGCGGGGAACTCTCAGTCAATATGACGGAAACCGCGGGGACCATCAACGAAATCACGGATACTATACAGAACGTTAAGAAACGGGTGGACAACCAAGCCAACAGCGTATCCCAAACCAGCGACACCATGCGGAAGATCATCACCGTCATAGACCGATTTAACCAACATATCGGCGCTCAATCCGAAAGCATAAGCCGCTCCTCCGCGGCCATCGAAGAGATGCTCGCCAATATCGAATCGGTTACCCAAACGTTGGTGCGAAACGACGAAAACGTCAAGAAACTCGCGCAAGCGTCGGACTCCGGCCGCGCGGGTATCCAAGGCGTATCCTCCGCTATTCAGGAAATCTCCAAACAGTCCGAGAGTCTGCTCGAAATCACCGCGCTTATGAACAACATAGCGAGCCAAACCAACCTCTTGTCAATGAACGCGGCCATTGAAGCGGCCCACGCGGGCGATTCAGGCAAAGGCTTCGCGGTAGTAGCGGACGAAATCAGAAAGCTCGCCGAATCCTCCGGAACCCAATCAAAAACCATAGCCCACGTGCTAAAGAATATAAAACAATCTATAGACAAAATAGCAAAGTCCGCAGAAGGCGTGATTGAACGGTTCGTGGCTATTGATCAGAATGTGAAAACAGTCACGGAACAGGAAAGCGAAATCCGTAACTCTATGGAAGAACAGGGGACGGGTAGCAAGCAGATTCTCGAATACATCGCCACGCTCAACAACATAACTCAAATTATCAAAAAAGATTCAGGAGATATGATGATGGAGAGCGGCTTTCTTATTGAAGAAAGCAAGAACCTCGAAAGGCTCACGCAGGAGATTACGCGCGCTATGAACGATACCTCAAACGAAGCGGGCGAGATAAACGACGCGGTAGGCAGGGTAAACGTCATCAGCGGAGAAAACAAACGCCACATCGAGATACTGATAAGCGAAATCTCCAAGTTCAAAACAGGTTCGTAAAAAAAAGAGGGGAAAACGCATCGCGCATTAAAGAAAAAATGAATACCGTAACCCGCCGCCGTTCGCTCATGAAAATGGGGCGGGTTTTTGGACGAACGACTGGCTCCCCGCCAGGCGAATGAACGGTTCGCCGTCTTTATGCGAAAATATTCTGAGAACGTCCGCCTTGCCGCGGGGTTGTCTGCTCTATAAGAACTGAGTTTAGCGGGGGGTACCTGGCTGAATCCATATGGACGCGAAGCTCCATGCGCTGAATTGCGCGGCGCAAAATCGTCAACGCGTTAAGAAAAAAAATGAGAAAAATAGTTATAAGATTCGATTTTTTCCCGTAACATAATCTAACAATTTCCTTATACAATATATTATTATAGCATATATTTCAAAGAAAACAAGTGGATTTTCATTCTAAATAAGAAATTCCATCGCGGAAACGCCGCGATTCAACGTCTCTCATAACCTTGAACATTTAGCCCGTTTACGCTATCTTTGTTTTTATGAAAATAAGAAATCGTTACGCTCCAAGTCCCACCGGGTTGCAGCACATAGGCGGGGTACGGACAGCTTTGTTCAACTACCTTTTCGCGAAATCTCAAGGCGGTACATTCGTCTTGCGGCTGGAAGACACGGATAGAACGCGGTCCGACTCTGCGTTTGTTCAAGACCTGTTTGATACGTTCCAATGGCTCGGTTTCCATTGGGACGAAGGACCGGACGTGGGCGGACCCTACGCGCCCTATATCCAATCGGAACGCGCCGCTCTTTACCAAAAAGCCGCGCAGGAATTGCTCGACAGAGACAAAGCCTATTACTGCTTCTGTTCCGCGGAAAGACTCGAAAATCTGAGGAAAGAGCGAGAATCCGCGCGTTCAAGCGAAACAGGCTACGATAAGCTCTGTCGCAATATCCCCAAAGACGCGGCCGCCTCGCGGGTAAAGGCCGGGGAGCCTCACGTTATCAGATTGAAAATCCCCCTAGGACAGACCACCCGTTTTCATGACCGCCTTTTAGGAGACATAGAATGGAAGAACGAGGATGTGAACCCGGACCCGGTTCTGCTCAAATCGGACGGCTTCCCCACGTATCATCTGGCGAATGTGGTGGACGACCATTACATGGGCATAACCCATGTGCTTCGCGCCCAGGAATGGCTTCCTTCAACGCCTTTGCATACGATAATCTACGAGAGCTTCGACTGGGAGCCGCCGGAGTTTTGCCACTTGCCCATGGTCATGGGGAGCGACGGCAAGAAGTTGAGCAAACGGCACGGCGCGACGAGCGTCGATGAGTTCAGGCGACAGGGCTACCTGCCCGAAGCGTTACTGAATTACACGGCGCTCTTGGGCGCCTCCTACGAGGAGGGCAAGGATGTTTATACGCTTGAAGAGATCGTCGCCGCGTTTGACGTTGATAAGCTCAATAAGGCGCCAGCTGTCTTTGATTACAAGAAACTCGCCTGGTTCAACGGCCTGTATATCAGGGCGAAAAGCGATAAGGAACTCGCCGCGCTTGCTCTGCCTTATTGCGAGGGCTTAATAAAAGAAAATTCGGCGTCTTTCGTCGGCGCAATGTCCCTTATAAAAGAGAGAATATCGCTTTTGTCGGAGATCCCGTCAAAAATCGCCTACTTGTTTGAAGAGCCGCCTTTGCTTGAACCGTCTGAATTCTTCCCGAAAAAGGCGGATCTCGCCAAGACTGTGGAACTATTGGAGCTGGGCAAGAAGCTTATCCCGGCCGCGAGTCGAAAAAGCTACGAGGAGGCTTTTTTCAAGGAAGAAGCGGAGAAGGCTGCGGCTTTGGCTGGCGTAAAAATCGGAGATCTGATGACGCCCCTCCGCGTGGCGATTACCGGAGCGCGGGTGAGTCCACCCCTCCTCGGCAGTCTCCGCCTGCTAGGTGAAGAAAAGTCCATGGCGCGGGTGGAAAAATCCCTTTCCTTGCTAAAGGCGGCGTTATGCGAATAAGCGTCTATACAGACGGCGGATGCCACGGAAACCCAGGACCGGGCGGTTGGGCCTATATTATACTCGACGAATCCGAAAGGATAGTCGCAGAAAAATGCGGTGGGGAAAAGAACACCACGAATAACCGCATGGAGCTTCTCGCGGTAATAAACGCTTTGGAAGCCGTATCCGCTATGAACGCCGACACCGTGGACTCCGTCGTTTTCACGGATTCGCAATACGTCCGTCAGGGCATAACTTCATGGATACATAGGTGGAAAAAGAACGGCTGGATGACAACCGCCAAGACGCCGGTAAAGAACAAAGACCTTTGGCGGCGTCTGGACGGCTTCTCGCTTTCTGTCGAATGGGTGTGGGTGCGGGGTCATGCGGGTAACATTTTCAACGAAAGATGCGACGCGATGACCCAGTCGGCTATTACTTCACTTCTTTAAGCGAGCCTTTGACGGTGAGAACGTTGTTGGCGAATTCGGCGTCGAGCGAGCCAGTGTAATGGCGCGTTGCGTTTTCGCTGAACGTATCCTGCGTGAAAACAGCCTTTGACCAGTCAAAGTCGGCCATATTGGACGATGCGGAGCCTGTTTTGGAAAACTCTGGCTTCAAGACGAAGGAGCGCTGGTCTTCTGTTGTACATACGCCGCGGGCGGCTTTGCAAGCTGTGGTTACGTCTATTTTGCCCGCCGCATCGGTCTTGATTTCGTATGCGGAGTCGCGGTGAATGTAGCGGATGGTCAGCTCCTTGCCGTTAGCCGTTACGGACAACTGGTCGTTGAGACGTGTAGCGTCAGACGCAACAGCATAGAGAAACAGTCCCCGCAACCCCGACGGCAACGCGTAACCTGTGTGTTTCGCCGCGTTTGAAGAGATGTCGTAGGTGACAGCCGCGTCGAAACGAGCGGTAGACTTGGCTTTGCTCGCGCCGGTAGTTCCATTTTCTCCGGGCGCGGACGGGTCAAAAGTATCCTTCACGGTCGCGCTCCCCGCGCTCCAATTGAAATAATTCCCGTTGTCTGGTCCGGCAACGTTCATCCGATAATCTATCTTTGCGGAACGCCCGCATCCGGCAAGTCCAAACACGGTTAATACGCAAAGAAAAGGTATTATTTTCTTCATAATTCCTCCATATTTCTAACTTTACTTACTTTTAGAAAATTATGCAAGAGGCGTTTTCGCATAATACGGCTCCGATAGGACGGAAACGTCGCGCGCGATACGCCGATATTTTTTTAAAAAATCTCCAAAACCTCTTGCATAAAAATATGATACTATATATAATATATTCAATTAAAAGAAATTTGTAAAAAACGCTACATATTGTAGATGTTACAACGACATTTCTTTATAAGACAAAGATTTGAAGGAGAAGTTATGCGGTGTCCGAATTGCGGTAGCCTTGACGACAAGGTAACGAACTCGCGCACACTGGCGGCTGGGGACGCGGTGCGCCGACGGCGGGAGTGTTTGAGTTGTGGGTTCAGGTTTACCAGTTACGAAAGGATCGACGTCAAGCCGTTTATGGTTATCAAGAAAGACGGCAGGCGTGAGCCTTTTGACCGGGGTAAAATCGAGCGCGGGGTTCAGCGAGCGGTGGAAAAGCGTCCTGTGTCCCAGATGAATGTTGAGAGTCTCGTGAACGAGGTCGAGGACGCGACAGCGATGATAGGCAAGGCAAGCAACGAGATAACGGCAAGCGCCATAGGCGACTTAGTGATGGAGAAGTTGAACGAGTTAGACAAGGTAGCCTATATCCGTTTTGCCTCTGTATATCGCCGTTTTGAAACTATAGACGAATTTGTCGAGGAGATACAGAAATTAGGAAAGGAAACGAAGAACGAGGACGCGAGTCAGCGTTGTTAGAGAGTTTGTCAATTGGTCCAGGCGTCGAAAGGCGGCGTCTTTGGGTGGAGGAGAAATGATAAAATATGTGGTCAAACGGTCTGGGGAGATTGAACTCTATGACCGTGATAAGATAAAGAACGCTGTAAACAAGGCGTTTGCAGCGGTACAGGGAAAATTCGTCGATAAAAGAACGGATAGAATCGAGGCGATTACCGTCCGCGTTGAAGAAATGATTGACGAAATGATGGGGCGTCGCCACCTAAATTCGATTCCCGCTATTGAGGAAATTCAGGATTTGGTTGAAAACGCCCTTATTGAGGCAAAGGAAGTTGCGGTGGCAAAGGCGTACATCCTTTATCGCTCCAAACATGAAGCAATGCGGGATGTAAAGCAGCTTATGTTAGACATCGATTCCACGATGAACGGCTATTTGGATCAGGAAGATTGGCGGGTCAATGAAAACGCCAACGTCAACTATTCGCTGGGCGGCTTGATTCTGCACAATTCTGGTACCATCACCGCGAATTACTGGCTTAAAAACGTATACACACCGGAAATTGCGGAAGCGCACCGTAACGCGGATTTTCACATTCACGACTTGTCTATGTTTTCCGGGTACTGCGCCGGCTGGTCCCTGCGGCAACTCATCGCCGAAGGGCTGGGCGGCGTCGCGGATAAAATCACCAGCAAGCCGGCGAAACACCTTTCTACCTTGATGCAACAGGCGGTCAACTTTTTAGGCTGTCTTCAAAACGAGTGGGCGGGCGCGCAGGCTTTTTCGTCCTTTGATACTTACATTGCGCCTTTTGTGCGCGTCGATAATTTGAAGGATAAAGAAGTAAAGCAGTGCCTACAGAGCTTTGTGTTCGGGGTGAATACGCCGAGCAGATGGGGGAGTCAGGCGCCGTTCACTAACATCACGCTGGATTGGACGTGTCCTGAAGACGTCAAGGATATGAAAGCGGTCGTGGGCGGCAAAGAAATGAACTTTACTTATGGCGACTGCAAGCCGGAAATGGACCGCGTGAATCGCTTGTTCATCGAGCTTATGCTTGAGGGGGACGCGGAAGGGCGCGGTTTTCAGTACCCCATCCCGACCTACAACATCACCTCGGATTTTGACTGGGACAGTGAAAACTCCCGCCTGCTCTTTGAAATGACCGCCCGTTACGGCACTCCGTATTTTCAGAATTTTGTTAATTCGGACCTTAATCCGGGGGACGTGCGGAGTATGTGTTGCAGGTTGCAGTTGGATAAGCGGGAACTCCGCAAACGCGGAGGCGGGCTTTTCGGGTCGGACGAACTCACCGGCTCTATCGGCGTTGTTACCATCAACCTGCCGCGCATCGGCTATCTTGCCAAAAACGAGAAGGATTTTTACAAACGTCTTGAGAGTTTGATGAAGCTGTCCAAGGAGAGTCTTTTGATTAAACGCAAGTTAGTGAATCGTCTTTTGGAAAGCGGACTCTTCCCCTACACCAAGCGTTACTTGAAGAAGCTTGACAACCATTTTAACACCATTGGGCTTGTGGGTATGAATGAATGTCTACAGAACTTTTTAGGCAGGGACGTTACCATTAACACGGAGAAAGGGCGGGCGTTTAGCCTTGCCGTACTTAACTTCATGCGGAATAAGCTGTCGGATTTTCAGGAAGAAACCAACGAGCTTTTCAACCTTGAGGCGAGCCCTGCGGAGTCCACGTCTTATCGGCTTGCCAAGCACGACAAAGAACGGTTTCCGAAAATCATTACCGCGGGAACGGACGATCCTTACTACACGAATTCCACACAACTACCCGTCGCGCTCACCGAGGATGTTTTCGACGCGCTCGATTTGCAGGAGTCTCTGCAAACAGCCTACACCGGCGGCACGGTGTTCCACGCTTTTTTAGGCGAGGCTATTGAAGATTGGCAAACGTGCCGCGATTTGGTTAAAACTATTGCTGAAAACTACCGCATTCCATATTATACCATTTCCCCGACCTTTTCCGTGTGCCCCATACACGGGTACCTGAAGGGTGAGCATTTTACCTGTCCGCGCTGTAAGGCGGAAAGAGAGGCGGCTCTGCGCGAGCGGATCGCCGACTTGGAAAAGGAACGGGCGTCGGCGTTGAATGTACAGCGGTTGGAAAAAGCAGGGTAATATCGGGGATAGAAAATCCCTATTTTTAATATACAGGAGGATATAATGAGAACTATTGAAGCAATTGATAAAGATTTGGCTGAGGCGAAAGAGTCTCTTGTCCATGTGGAAGGCAGTCCCGCGGAAGTTTACAGTCGTATTGTGGGCTATTATCGGTCTGTGCGGAATTGGAACAAAGGAAAACGAGAGGAATACGGCGAGCGGAAGCTCTACGAGGTTTCCGATGAGGAAATAGCGAAGAAAGTCGTCCATGAGACGAAAACGTCGGCGTCTTTTGTCAGGTTTACGCTACAGACGGTTTGCGCGCCGCAGAGAGCGGCGAACCGGGAGTCGCGCGTGCTTTTGTTTGTGCGCCCGGCGTGTCCCGCGTGTCCATCCGCTAAGGATGCGGCGAATAGGCTTGGTATACCAGTGGATACGGTGAACGCGGACACTGAGTCGGGACTCGCTGAAGCCGGCAAACGCAACGTCTTTTCAACGCCGACCGCGATATTGTTGTCCAATGACGGCAAAGAGATCGGCAGAGCTATGGACGGCGCGGGCATCGCCGCGTTTGAAGACCTGATTGCAGTGTAACGCAGGTTCGACAAGCGGGGTTGTTTCTGGAGTTTCCGCTTTGCGAAAGCTCCAGAAACAATGACGCAAGAAACTTGCTATGTATTGAACTAGGCAAAGGCTAAACTAAAGACTATTGCCATTCCTAACTACTTACGGTGTAGAATATATCGTTCTACTTCATCGTTCGCAAAACCATTGAGCCGTCCTGACGACGGCTCTTTTTGTATTCGCGCTTATCCTCACCATATATCAGTCAGGGCGGAGACGCCTGATTTTATGAAGTTTAAGATGATAGATCGGAGCAGAGGCGATACTTCGCGAATACCTGAAAGGTAGACGGACCAGTGGTTGACGAAATTAACAGCGTCTTTCTCCGTAAGAGGGAGGCTTCTTCCGATGAGTATGCTTTCCAAATTTTTATCGCGGATGATGGTTCGCTCTGCGAAGACGATACGGAGGTCTGTCAGTATATTTTTTTCACTGCGGAGAATCAGAATGGACGCGCCGTCTCTGTTATCGGTTTCCTGGGAGCTGAATTTCTTGTATACAAAATAATCCCATTGGTCTAATGGAACGCGGATTCGACTTATGATTTCGCGGACGTCCCAGTGATCCACGAGAGAGGCGAAGCGGGACGCGGAAATCCACCGCGCTGAATATTGAGAGCGGAGTTCGAATAGCGCGTCAAGCGCAACCATAAGGGTAAACGCGTTGAGCCGCCTGTGCTTATAGCAGAGGTTGCCCCCTATGGTTGCGAGGTTCCTCACCTGGGGTCCGGCGATGTTCTTGAGACAACAGATGAGAGCGTCCGGCACAGCCTTGCCCAGATAGATGATATCGTTGAGCGGAACCATCGCCCCGATTTCAAGATAGCGTTCCGTGCGGGTTATGCGTTTCAACTCGTCTAGTTTGTCGAGGCATAGGACGTCTCGGGGTAGTTTTGGGATTCTGCGCCCTTGGTTCCGCATAATCTCCGTGCCGCCCGCGAAGGGAACTGCGTTTGGGAATTTCTCCCACGCGGAAAACAATTCTTGAAAAGTCGATGGAAAAAACACCTGATTAAGAGGAACGTCCATACCGTCTCCTCTGCCGAAGGTCCGCGGCCGCTAGTACGCCGTTCACCAGGCTTTCCGGCTCGGTACAACGGCACTTTATACCTTTGAAACCGACGAGTATGTCTTGACGGAGAGGTCGAGGGTTTCTCGACAAAAGCGCTTCAACCGCCAGGATTTTACCGGCGTCACAGTATCCGCACATTTCAACCCCGGCTTGTTCAAAGCCTTGTATGACGTCTTGGTATTCGTCGTTTTGTGAAAAGCCTTCTATGGTGATGATTTCACTCCCATTCACGCGAAAGGCCGGTATGAGGCAAGACTTCGTCACCGCCCCGTTAAATATAACCGCGCACGCCCCGCACCTTCCGCTTAAACAACCCGCCTTCGCTCCAGTTACCGGGAAATTCTTGCGGAGTATGTCAATGAGCCTGATATCCGCATCCATGCGTACGGAAACATCCTCGCCATTTAAAATAAATCCTATAGTCATTTACTTTATTATAGTAAAAAACTGAGAAAAAGCAACGCCTATTTTCGTTTCCGCATAAAGGCGAAATAAAGACTCGAATCTCCTTGACATTTTTTGAAAAAAATATTATTATGACAAAAATATAAATTTTGTCATAATGGGAGTTATATTGAGGTTTGAGATAAAGGCTACAGGAAGAGCCGTTCCCCAAAGGCGCGTAAGTAATGAAGAATTGGCGCAAAGGATGGACACGAGCGGTGAGTGGATCTGGTCCCACACGGGTATTAGAGCGCGGCGTATCGCGAGTGTGGATACCGCATCCAGCGATTTGGGTTTTGAAGCCGCATGGAACGCGCTTAGAATGGCCGTTGAACAAGGCGTATGTGTGGAAAGAACGCCAGAAGAGCTTGCTTCTACCCTCGATATGATTATTGTCGCTACTACTACGCCGGATTTCTATGGTTGCCCTTCGACAGCATGTCTGATTCAGAATAGGCTCCGCGCGAAAAACGCCGGCGCCATGGATATTTCAGCCGCGTGTTCCGGTTTCATCTACGGGTTAGAGACCGCGGCCGGTATCTTGAGCGTTGGAAAAGAGCGCAAACGGTGTTTGGTCATTGGGTGTGAAATTCTTTCAAGATTCGTTGATTGGAATGACCGTAGTACCTGCGTGCTTTTCGGAGACGGCGCGGGCGCGGTTCTCTTGGAGAAGACGGATACGAAGGATACTGAAGTTCGTGGATTGTTACGGACCATTCTCCGCGCGGACGGCGCAGGTTCGGAAAACCTCGTCATCAAAAAAGGCGGTTCTCGTAACGCCTACCACGCCGGAGATATATTTGAATTCGCCCCATTTATCGAAATGAATGGTCACGCGGTCTACAATTTCGCCGTCAGCGCGGTGACGGAAATCATAAGAGACTTGCTCCAAGTTGAACGCCTTTCCGTTGACGACCTGCGATGGATTGTGCCGCATCAGGCTAACGCCCGCATCGTACATGCCGCAGCGAAACGACTCGGATTCCCACCCGAAAAATTCTTCCTCAATATTGATGAATACGCCAACACTTCCGCCGCGTCCATACCAATCGCCTTAGACGAACTGAACCGCGAGAGACGCCTCAAAAAGGGAGACTTGATTCTATGCGTGGGTTTCGGCGCGGGCCTGACTTATGGCGGAAATTTGATTGTGTGGTAAGGAATTTCATGAGGAAAACAAAGAGAATCTTTCTGTTTCCCGGTCAGGGGTCTCAGTATCCGGGTATGGCTCTGGACTTTTGGGACGCGTCTGACGGAGTGAGGAGCTTGTTCGCTCTTGCCTCGGATATCAATGGCGTGGATATGAAGGCTTTGCTTGCGGAGACTGACGCGGAAACCTTAAAACGCGCCGACGTTTCTCAGTTCGCTGTTACTCTGGCGAATCTTTCGGCCGCGCTCTTTATGGAAGAGCGCGGATTGTCGCCTGACGGCGTTGCAGGATTCAGCCTTGGAGAATACGCTGCGATGGCGGCGTCTGGCGTCGTCAGTACAGAAGACTGTTTTCGACTCGTAAAGGCGCGCGCGGGGGTAATGCAAGCGACTGTGGACAGCATCGAAGGCGCTTCATTCGGCGCAGGCATGGCCGCGGTGATTGGGCTTGCTCCGCAGACGGTAACCGCTTTCCTCGCCGAGTGGAACATAGACGGGCTTTTCGCCGCAAACTTTAACTCAAATAGGCAGACCGTCGTGTCAGGAACGGCTTCCGCGCTCGTAAAAGCGGAGACGCTTTTCACAAAGAACGGCGCGAAGCGATTCGTCCGTCTCCCTGTTGCGGGTCCCTTCCATTCGCCGCTTATGCAGAGCGCGTCTGAGCGGTTCAAGATATCATTGAAAGACGTTCTCTTCAACGATCCATGTATTCCGCTTTACTCAAACGTTACCGGCGAGCGGATAACAAGCGGCGCGGAAGCGAAACGGCTCGCATTGTTGCACATCACGAGTCCGGTACGATGGATTGACGAAGAAGCGTCCATTATTGCAGACGGCTTTGGCGCGGCCTTTGAAACGGGCCCAGGTCGGACGCTTGCGGGTCTCTGGAAGGGTATGGACGTTATCTGCCGTGCGGCCGGAACGGTACATGAAATATTAAAAATAAGCAGTGAAAATTACTGATACATGGAGATGGAAATGAATTTTGAGAACAAGAAAGTCCTCGTTACTGGCGCGTCGCGAGGTATTGGTAGAGCGATAACCGAAGCGTTTCTGGCGAACGGCGCGGCGGTCTGGGGCTTAAGTACAAAGGAACCTGCCGACCTACCGCAGAGGTTTGAAGCGGCGAACGGCAAATTGAGATGGATCGTTACGGACTTGTCAAAGATTGAGACGGTTGAACGCGTTATTGAACAGGCGCTCAAGAGCGCCGATGGTTTTGACGCGCTGGTGAACAATGCAGGCGTTACGAAAGACGGTCTCGCCTTTAGGATGAAACTGGAGGATTTTCAAAGAGTACTTGACGTGAATCTTACCGCGGCGTTTCTCATTAGCCGCGTTATTGCTCGCGAGATGGCGCGGAGACGTTCAGGCGCTATCGTTAATATGACGAGCGTAGTAGGCGTTCACGGGAATGGAGGACAAGTAAACTATGCGGCGAGCAAGGCTGGACTCGTCGGGCTTACCAAAAGCCTGGCGCAGGAGGTTGCGGCGCGGGGGGTGCGGGTCAACGCGGTCGCTCCCGGATTCATCGTTTCGGACATGACAAACGCCATGACGGAGGAGTCCAAGGCGAATATGCTTAACCGTATTCCCTTGAAGCGCGCCGGAACCCCAGAGGATGTCGCCCAAGCCGTGCTGTTTCTTGCCGAGTCGTCTTATATCACAGGGCAGGTACTACAAGTCGATGGAGGAATGTTTATGTAAACGCCGCGATATGAGTCTCATTTCCCTAAATTCATTATGACGTCCTTTAAAAATTTTTAAGACGTCTTTCATAAAAAAGAAAAAGTGTAACCATTTATATCCTTTATTGTTTCTTATATACATTTCTCCTAAATGTTATTTTTATACCGCTACTGTTCTCCTCCTTTCAGTAGCGGTATTTTTTATTCCCCTGAGGGTTTAATCTCCCGCGGCAGAGCCGCGGGGGATTTTTTTATTGATAACATTACTTGACGTTATTTAAAAATAATCTTATACTTAATATAAATGGATATAATAACAGCTCAAAAAACAACTAGTTTCTATGATAGGTTTAAAGATATAGACGTTACCTTTACCAAAGAGATTATTCAGGTTACCGGACTCATAACTCAAGAGGTTTACCTGAAGTGTGGAGGAGATTCTTGGCCGTGTATCATCTATTCAACCTCTTTTCAGGGCGCCAAGGTAATCGCTAACATCAAGACGAATATGACAGCGAAGCTAGAAGAGGTAAATAATTTGATAAGCCTAAGGTTTTGTTTCAAGAGTCCTGACGGAAACAATCCTGTCGCTTTCTCTGTGGCGGCTCGGTCCCTCGGTTGCGCCCCTTATGGAAAGTCAAACGATGTGGCGATATTTACGATTCAGTTTACACAGCGTCCACCCGACAACTTGATTGGAATAATGGGGCGGATTCTGGACGCCAACTTCAATTTTGCGAAGCGAAAAGAAAGCCGTATTGCCGTAAGTTGGGACAGCCAGCGCAAGATGCGTATATTGCCCAAAGAGTGCGCGGTTTTCATTGAAGGCGTGCCGAGGCATTGCATCTTGCGGGACGTTTCTTTTTCCGGGGCGAAACTTATCATGATAGGTGTGGCAAAGTTTCTGGTGAACAAGGATATTGCCTTGCGCGTTGATTTTGACGAGCCGCGAGAGAGTTTCCTGATACGGGGAAGATTCATCCGTTCAGAAATGGTAGAAGGTAGAAAAGACCTAGTGGCTCTTGGTATACAATTCATCGAAAACCTTGTCCCTATAGGATACAAGGTACGAATCAACGAATACCTGGAGTCGGTACATCTGGAAGTATCGGATCCTAATGTCAAATAACAGAAATATAGTCTTTGTGAAGCTTCCCGCGGATTTTGCGCATGACTACCCTCGTTTGAGTGAATTCCTACGACAGGATGTTCCCATTCCCCTAGAAGCGTCCGCCGAAAATCGAAAACTTAACGCCAAAACGTTGACTGAGGAAATATTCCTATCTGGTATGCTCCATCTGCTTGCGAAAAACGCTGAACACGAGCACGCAAATTATTACCGGCGTTTCGTGTTTAACGTTCGTCCCAATATTATCAATGAACTAGCAAGCGCCGCGCGCGCCAAGGCGGACGAAGGGTGTTTTGAACTCGCGTTGGAAATCACCGACGCGCTCATAGGACTATCTCCGGAAAACGAAGGCGTCTATGAACTCAAAGCCTCAATTCTCAAAAAGCAAGAGAAAAAATCCCCTCATGCGGAATTGTTTGAGAATTTTGAGCAAAAAGACGCGCTTTTTAAAACAGCCTATGCCGCGGCTTATAACGACGTCCTCAACGATAGAGACGAAGAGGCGCTCTTCAAAATACAGAGGCTCATTGAGCAGGAACCCCGGATGTGGCAGGTATGGTTTCTGCTTGGGTGGGCGTTACGGAAACTAAAACGATGGGAGGACGGAACCGCGGCTTTCAGAAAAACTATAGAACTCGGCGGCGGCAACAAAGACGCCCGCAATGAACTCGCTATCTGCCTCATGGAAACCGGCGGCTTGAAACAGGCGCGTCGAGAACTCGAAAGAGCCCTCTTTGAAGACCCAGAAGACGTTAAAATCATCTCGAATCTCGGTATCCTTGCCTTGAAATCTTGTAACTACGAGGAAGCGGCTGGTTTCTTCCGCGTCGTTCTTGAAATCGATCCATACGACAAGATAGCCATGAAATATTTGGAGAAAATAATGGAGAGTAGTTAATAAAGAATCTGGTATACAAGTTTATCATCAGAATTTCTATTAATCGGCGTTAAAATATGGACAAACTAATTAAAGGTATTGAGCGTCTCGGAATAGACAAAAGAATACTCCCATTACTCAAAAAATACATTGAAGAAATAGAACTTTTCAACCCTGTTTACAAACTGATTCGGGTTAGGGAAAGAGACGAACTCATCGTGAAGCACATATTAGATTCATTGAGCGGCGCGGCGCTTATGAGTCGTTATTCTGGTTCGCTCGTCGCCGACGTAGGGTCAGGCGCGGGACTGCCGGGCATTCCGCTTGCAATAGTTCTGACCGATAAGGTATTCACCCTCATTGAAAGGAACGGTAGGCGCGCAAGTTTTCTCCGCGACGTCCAGGCGGTTCTACGTTTACCTAACGTCGTCATTGAAGAAAGAGAAGCGGAAATATCCACGCCAGGCGTTTTTGACGTCGTTACATTCCGCGCTTTTAGTCCTATTTCTCTCGAATCGCTCAAGATTATGCGCCGCCTCCTTAAACCTGGCGGCGTAGTCATGGCTTACAAAGGGCGTCGGGACGTCATATTAAATGAAATGTCTGTTGTTGAAATGGAATGGAAGATGGTACCTATTCAATCTCCGTTTCTGAACGAAGAACGGCACATCGTCGTGATTCATAGCTAGGATCAGCACTTGTTTGTACACTCGTAGAGATTGTCTAATACAAGTTGTAGTATAAAACGAAGGGTTAAAATGAACGCATTAGAGTCGATTCTGACTATTGACATAGGAACGTCTTCTCTCAAGGCGGCGTTTATTGGGCTTGACTATAGGCAGAAAGCGTTCGTCCGCGAAGTGTATTCGACGGACGCAAACATGGCCCGTCAATGGGAAGCCGCCTTGTTACGAGGCGTTCAAGAGCTGTTTGAGATTTGCCCGTCTGCGAAGCCGCTCGCGGTCTGCGCGTCAGCTAATGGTCCCTCGATGGTTCCGGTCGGCGTTGACGGCGAAGTTGGGGAACCCTTGCTTTGGCATGACCGTGGAACCGTTGACATTGAGGGGAAGAAATCGTTTTTTTTGCCCCACGCCGCGTTCCTTGCCCGTGATTTTTCGGAACGCTACAGAAGAACGCGCTTCCTCTTTTCGGCTCAAGAATGGCTCTCCTTTAGGCTAGGCGCGAAACCAGTAACAGTTCTGCCGCAAAGCGGATACGCTGAATATTATTGGGATGACGAACAATGCGCTCTGTTCGGCGTTGACCGCGCGAAGTTTCCGCCTTTTGTGAATATGGGGGAAATCATCGGCGTTGTATCAAAAGAAGCGGCTGGGCGTTACGGTCTAACGCAGGGCGTTCCCATTGTAGGGGCGGGTCCTGATTTCACCATGGCTCTGATTGGCGTGGGCGCTATAGAGACGGGCGTCGTGTGCGACCGGGCCGGTACGTCCGAAGGGATAAATATGTGCGCGGACCGTGAAACAGCCGCCCGCGCCGTGGGTCTGCGGACGCTTCCCCATGTCAAGAACGGTCTCTGGAACATAGGGGGCGTCATTCCGCGTTCAGGGGCGCTCTTTGACGATTTCTTGAAAAGAAATTCGCAAGACGGAGATTACGGCGAAATTCTGCGGCGAATTATGGCGGACAAACAGGGCGAAGGGTTTTCTACGCTTGAAACGATGGCGCGAGAGGTCAAGTCCGTGTTGGAGACCTTTGCGCGGAATGGGCTTCCGATTAAAGAGATGCGCGTCTCCGGCGGGCAGGGCAAGAGTCGTCTGTGGAATCAGATGAAGGCGGACAGAACAGGATGTATTCTCGTGATACCGGAAATTACGGACGGAGAGCTTGCCGGGGACGCGGCGCTTGCGCTCACGGCTTTGGGACAGACCCATGATCTTGAAGAAGCCGTGAGCCGACTCTTCCGCGTTAAGGAAGTATTCTACCCTCATACATAGTAATAAAAAATCCCCCCGCGGTAGAGCCGCGAAGGGTGGTTTTTGCGGGGGATTCGATAAAGACTATGCGCTCTTCTTGCGGTTTTTGGATACCACGTCGAAGACGACCGCCGCGAGCAGGACCAAGCCCTTAACCGCGCGTTGCCAGTTTGAGTCTATGCCCATGATGGACATACCGTTATTGAGCACGCCCATAAAGACGGCGCCGATGACCGCGCCGCTGATGGTGCCTGTGCCGCCATAGGCAGAGGCGCCGCCTATGAAACAGGAAGCGATGGCGTCAAGCTCGTAGTTGGTGCCTGCGGACGGGGCGGCGGAATTGAAACGGGCGACGCACATCAGAGCCGCTACGCCGGCGAGGAAGCCCATATTTGCGTAGGCGAAGAATAACATACGGTTCGTGTTGACGCCGCTCATTTTCGCGGCTTTCTCGTTGCCGCCGAGGGCGTAAAGATAACGCCCCGGAACTGTGCTTGAAGTGAAGTAACTGTAGACAAGGACGACGACCGCGATGATGATAAGTACCACTGGAACGCCTTTGTTTTGGGCGAGCAGGAAGAATAAAAACAAGACGACTGCGGATGTAATGGCGAGTTTGAGGATAAACATGGTAGATGAACTAGTTTCGTAGCCTTTTTTCTGCTTTTTCAGTCTATCCGTGACCTGGCTGACGACATAAACGAGCGTTACAATCACGCCGATGACGACCGATAGCGCGAAGATGAGGGTTTTATCGTTAGACGCGGGTAAGAAACTCGTGAAGTAGCGCAAATAGTTTCCCGGAAACGGCGATATGGTGAGACCGTTCAACACAATCAGGGCTACGCCGCGCCACAGGAGCATCCCCGCAAGGGTAACGATAAAGGGCGGTATGCGGATATAGGCTATCCAGAAGCCCTGCCACGCGCCGATGAGAAGTCCGCAGAGGAGGCAGAGCAATATACTCACGTAGATGTTGACGTGCATATTGACGATGAGGGTTCCCGCGACGGCGCCAACAAGCGCGACTATGGAGCCTATCGACAGGTCGATGTTGCCCCCGGTCAGAATACAGAGCAACATACCGGAGGCGAGCACCACTACATAGGCGTTCTGGCTAATCAGATTGGAGACGTTTGCGGGCGCGAAGAGCGAGCCTTTGTCGGCCGCGACGATAACCATCTGAAAAAAAAGCATTACTATTACCAATGCTATGAGCATGGTGTTTTTCTTGAGTGAATTTTTAATATCGGCGACTGCCATTTATGCACCTTCCTTATAGGATTGTAGAATCAATTCCATGATTTTTTCTTGAGACGCCTCTTTCTTTGGAAGCTCCGCTATTATGCGTCCCTCGCTCATCACGTAGATACGGTCCGCCATGCCGAGTAGTTCCGGCATTTCAGACGAAATCATCACCACACTTTTCCCTTCGGAAACGAGGCGGTTGATGATGGTATAGATTTCGTATTTTGCGCCCACGTCGATGCCGCGGGTCGGTTCGTCGAGGATAAAAATATCCGGGTCGGTGAACATCCATTTACTTAAAAGCACTTTTTGCTGGTTGCCGCCCGAAAGACTGCCGACTTCCTGCAAAACGCTTGAACTTTTCGTGTTGAGTTTTTCGCGGTATTCGTCAGCGAATTGTATCTCAAGATCCTTGTCAATGATGAGATTTTTGCTCACCTTATCCATCTTGGCGAGGGTCGTGTTTTTACTGATGGGGTTCGATATCACAAGCCCGTTGCCCTTTCGGTCTTCCGTAACATAGGCTAATTTCTTGTCAATGGCTTCCTGCACAGTTTTGATGTGGACTTCTTCGCCGTTGATGAATAGCTGACCGCTTATGTCGGTTCCATAGCTTTTCCCAAAGACGCTCATAGCGAGTTCTGTACGTCCCGAGCCCATAAGCCCGCTTATGCCGACCACTTCGCCTTTTCTGACGTTGAAGTTCACGTTTTCGCATACGAGCCGTCCTTCGTAGAGTGGATGATAGACGTTCCAGTTTTTCACTTCCATCGCTATCTTTCCGATTTTCGATTGACGTTTGGGGAAGCGGTCTACGAGGTTGCGTCCAACCATTGCGCTGATGATGGCCGCTTCGTCAAAGGAGTCGACTTTTTTATCCAAATCGGTGATGACTTCGCCGTCTCGAATGACGGTGATTTTATCCGCGATGGAGGCGACCTCGTTGAGCTTGTGGGAGATGAGGATGCAGGTAACGCCGGACTCGCGCAGTTCTCGCAAGAGGTTGAGGAGATGAACCGAGTCGGTCTCGTTGAGGCTGGCGGTCGGTTCGTCGAGGATGAGAAGCCGCACGTTCTTTGCGAGCGCTTTGGCGATTTCCACGAGCTGTTGTTTGCCCACGCCGATGTCTTTGATAAGGGTGTGGGGATTTTCGGCGAGACCGACTTTTTGGAGTAATTGCGCGGCTTCGACGTAGGTCGCGTCCCAATCTATGCGGAGGTATTTCCCCCGTTCATTGCCCAGAAACAGATTTTCGCCGATGGAAAGGTAGGGTATGAGCGCCAGTTCCTGATGAATAATCACAATGCCTTTCTTTTCGCTTTGTTTTATGGAATGAAACTCGCATTTTTCGTTATTAAAGACGACATCGCCTGAATATTCGCCGAAAGGATAGACGCCGCTCAAGACGTTCATCAGAGTTGACTTTCCCGCGCCGTTTTCTCCCACTATGCCGTGAATTTCCCCGCTTTTTATGGTAAAGTTGACGTTTTTTAGAGCGGGAACGCCCGAAAACGTCTTGGTTATATCTCTCATTTCAAGCAGATTTTCCGTCATGTCTAATCCTTTATTTGGGAGAGAATAGGAAAATCAGGAATGGAGAGCGGTTTTTGGGTAAGATTCGATAACAATGAACCGCTCTTCATTCTCGACTCTCCAACTTACTGAATATCCGCTGGTTTGTAGTAACCGCTGTCAATCAGGGCTTTCTGGATGTCTTTCGGTTCCACCACGATGGGTTCGCAGAGGTAAGAGGGAACGACGCCTATACCGTTGTTGTAGGTTTTGGTATCGTTGACTTCCGGAGAAGTATTCTTGGCGAGGGAGTTAATCATGGAGACAACGCGGGACGCCAAGGTGCGGGTGTCTTTGAACACGGACATGGCTTGGATGCCGGCGTTCATGTTTTTGACTGAGGGTTTGTCGCAGTCTTGCCCAGTGAGAATGGGGAAGTTGTCTTTGGTATAGCCTGCGTTGACGAGCGCGTTGGTAACGCCGTTAGCCGTCGAGTCGTTTGAGCAGAGAACCGCGTCGAGCTTCTCGCCGTCGGGACCGTAACCAACCGATGTGATGATGTTCTCAAACCGTCTTTGGGATTCTTCGGTTGACCAGTTGGGCGTTGCGGCTTGGGCTTGGGCTGTCTGACCTGATTTAACCACGAGTTTTCCGCTGTCGATGTAGGGTTTCAGGACGGACATTGCGCCGCCGAAGAAGAAGTTGACGTTGTTGTCTCCGGGGTCGCCCGTTACGAGTTCAATATTAAAGGGACCCTCCGCGTTTCTGAGGTTGAGCTTGTCCGCGATATACTGTCCTTGCATCGTACCGACTTTGGTGTTGTCAAAAGTCGCGTAGAATTTAACAGCGTCGCTGTTCATGATGAGGCGGTCGTAGGCGATAACCGGGATGTTCTTTTCTTTCGCGCTTTTCAGCACTTCGGTGAGGGACGAACCGTCGATCGCCGCAATGACCAAAGCGCTACACCCGCCGGTTATCATGTTTTCAATCTGGTTGACTTGGGTAGGAATGTCGTTGTCTCCGGCGTATTGCAGGTCAACGGCGTAACCGGCCGCTTCAAGTTGCGTCTTCATGTTAGCCCCGTCTTGATTCCAACGCTGAAGGCTTTGAGTAGGCATGGAAACCCCGATTTTGTATTTACCGGTCGCGTCCTTCTTTCCCAACGAAAATACCATGGTCGCGCTCAAGCACATGAGCAGTCCCAACAACAAGAATTTTTTCATAAAATTCCTCCAAAAGATAAAAGTTACGTCTTCATACAAAGACTGAAATATTATAATACGATATCTTTCTTTTTACAAGCTTTTTACAAGCTTTTTACAATTTTAAATTTTTATCGAATCCGCCCTTTAGGGGCGCAACGGCAAAAGAAAGATGGAATGGGAAACCCTTGTTGACAGAAAGACTTAACATACTCGTGCAGCGCGGGGAATTAACGTCTGTGGACAGGAGGTCTCCTGGCAACAACAAAAGTGAAACCGCCGTAGGAATCCCGGTAGCTGTAGCTGCTTCAAAATCCAGTTTTGAAGCAGCTACAGCTACCGGTAGGAAACCGTCAGCCGCTCTTAATCTCGCGGTGTCAGACACCATCGTTCCGTTAAGGGCAAACGTCTATGGAAGTAACGCGGTCAGGAATGACAGTTGGTTATCGTGAAACGCATGGAGTCCGATGGATGTAACCGGGGCGCCCCAGATTTCCGCAGTATTAGAATAAAGGAGCTCATAGGGTGGTCTGGACGCGGAACCAATCAGGTTGTAGATAGTTTCTTCGGTCTCCAGAAGTTAATACAAGGTTATATATGGAGGGAGAGGCGCCTATCGATTCATTGCCGCGGTTGCTTGCATAATTATTCGCACGGCGTCGAAAGGATATGTATAGGAACGATTTCGTTTCACCATACGTCTATTATATATGACGTATCGCAAGGATTGTCAAGCGTTTTTAAAAAGTCGCTTTTTTCGCAGGTGTGCGGTGTCTGATATACGCGAGGACGAGGAGGAGGACGGAGCGCGGGCGTCGGTGGCGTCAGGCGCTGCTCACATCATCGTCGACGCCGGGCTCGTCTAATAAATCAGATTGTCGATGCAATCGATAATACAGACTTCCGAACATCCATTCCACGGCTCGTTCTACTAACCCAGCCTTCACGGGGTTCTCCATTATGTAGTCTCGCGTCTGCAAAAAGTCCGTCGTCCCGCTGATTATTCGCGAATAGAA
>JAIRKH010000042.1 GCA_031260245.1 Treponema sp.
CGGAAAATTGAGTGTTAGAGCTTAAGAAACGCCGTTTTTTGCCGATATTAAAATTTATGGATACGAATTATGAGCAAAAACGCCAAACGCTTGAACAAGAGAACGACTTGCTCGATAAAATTAACGATATGCAGACTGCTGTGCGGTCTGCGGTTATAAAGCGCGAATGGGCGGATTTTGAAAAGCTTCTTCTTTCAATGAACGGTTACAAGGAGCAGTTCGAGGCGCTGGAAAAAGAACGCATGGGGTTGTTTTCAGACTCAGTCGACGCCGAAGGGAATACGCCGCATTTTTACACGCTCATAGCGAAACTGCCCGAGACCGAACGCCGGGAATTCGCGGATATTTATCGTAAAATAAAAGAACGCGCGCTCAAAGTCCGTCTCGCCAACGACAGTCTCGCTCTCTATCTTGAAGAAGCCAAGACGACTCTGAACGCCTTTATGAAGGCGGCTTTCCCGATTGCAAGTGGAAACACCTATTCAAGAAAAGGTATGAAAATAGAAGCTGATATGACCGCATTGGTAATAAACCAGGCGCTATGAGGCGGTTTGCGCCGCACGCTTTCATTAAGGAGTAAATATGACGTCTACATTTACCGGCATAGAGATTGGTAAACGCGCCGTGGCCGCAAACGGGCAGGCGATAAACACTACAGGACACAATATCTCTAACGCCTCCACAGAAGGTTATTCCCGCCAGCGGGCGCGCCTGTCAACTGTCGCGCCTATCTACCTTCCCGGATTGAACCGCGAGAATTCCGCGGGACAAATCGGCATGGGCGTAACGATTGAACGTATTGAACGAGTGCGCGACCAGCTCCTAGACAAGCGCATAGCGTCCCAGTCCAGCAGGGAAGGCTACTGGCAAGCTCGCGACCCTTATATTCGTATGTTGGAACAGGTTTACCTTGAGCCGGGCGAGAATTCCATTCGCAGTAAAATGGACGCTTTCTGGGATTCTTGGCAGGAATTGGCGGCTTATCCCACCGATACCGCGCCTCGCAACGCGGTCGTTGAACGCGGCAAAACCCTTGTAGACGCTATCCACGATCGATATAGCAGTCTCAAAGGATTGCAGGACATGGCAAACGAAGATATTGCTTTGCGGCTCGATCAAGTAAACAAATTCTCTCGTGAAATCGCGGGACTGAACCGCCAGATAGAAGAAATCCGCGCCCAAGGCGACAACCCTAACGACCTCCTTGACCGCAGAGATCTTTTAGTGGATAAGCTCTCAAGTCTTGTAGATATTACTATTGACGCCCGCGACCCTGACGAATTCATGGTACATACCGCGGGTATGGTTCTGGTACAAGGAAGAATCGGCAGACAGTTCGCCTTTGAACCCGCTCCCGCCTTGCCTGACGGTACACGAGGCTATTCCAAAATCACATGGGTTGATACTGGGGAAGACGTTCATTTCAGAGGCGGTTCCCTTGCCGCGCTTGTGGATTTTCGCGACCAAACTGTTGCCGAAGAAATTCGTAGTCTGGATTCCATGACCATGAATTTCACGGATTTAGTGAACGAAGTTCACCGTTCGGCGTTTGGCTTAAACGGCGTAACAGGGGAGAATTTCTTCACCGAACACAACTTCGTTACCAACGTGAACGGCGCTTATGACCGCGACGGCGACGGCGTTGACGATTCATCCTATATCTTTCGCATAAACGGGGTGAACGTCCTTGAAGAGCGGGCGCAGATTGGACTTGAAGGGACGCTTACTCTGTCCGCGGGCGAGGGCGCGGTTGAAGTTCGATATTATCCCACAGACACGGTCGCCGACGTTGTCAGCCGTATCAACAATTCAGGCGCGGACGTGGTCGCGCGGCTGAACCGCGAAGGACGCCTTTCCTTGAAAGGGACGCCGACTCCCATCCCGGAACAGCCAGACTTCGTGATTCGACATATTGAGGATTCAGGACGTTTTTTGAATGGATACGCGGGCGTGTTGAACGCGAGCGGCCCTGACGGCGCTTTTGACTGGCAAAGAGCGGACGCGGTCGCGGCTCTAAGAGGCGGGTCGGTGGACTATGCTGTGTCGCCGATAGCGCATCCGTCGGGCTGGCTTGAGGTAAATTCGGCGCTTATTAAGGACCCGTCGTCTGTGGCCGCGGGTTTCGGCGTGAACGGCCGTCCCGCTAATGTGGGCAACGGCGATGCGGCGCTCGCCGTCGCGTCTATCCGTAACACCGAAGTCATGGTCGGTAAGCAAGGGACGTTTGACGACTACTTCGCGGACGCGGTGGGGCGCGTAGGACTTTTAGGCGAGCAGAGCGGACGTATGCTTGAGACTCAGAATCTGGTGTTGAAGCAGTTGAACGATATGCGACAGTCGGTCTCTGGCGTTAATATGGACGAAGAGCTTGCTAATATGCTGAAGTATCAACACGGGTACGAGGCCGCGGCGCGATTCATCAACACCGTCAACTCCATGCTTGACATAATCATCAACCGACTTGGAGCGTAATTCGCCGTTTACTTTGTCTAAACGCAAACCGCGCCGATTGTCCGTACTGTTTAGACAAAGTAAATTCGGAAGAAAGGGTTTTTGTCTGTAGCCAAGCTGAACGCCGCGTTCCAAGCAACAACGACTCTTCCTACTTCCTGTTGCTATAACGCTGCCTACAATAATCCTCCGATGTTTCACGTGAAACATTTACCCGCGTCCCTGCTGTCAACTTCAAATAATAAAGCGGACGTTTAAGCGTAAGACGTTATGCGGAAGGTCATCCTTTGAATAGGCGAAGGTCCGAATTCGGCGAGCCGTTGGAGGTGAAATTTCGTTGGATAGCCTTTATGCCTTTCGTATCCGTAGTCCGGGTAAAGGAGCGCGTATTCCATCATCACTCGATCCCGTTCCTGTTTGGCGAGAATGGACGCGGCCATAACCGCGGGTATTGAAGCGTCCGCTTTGACGACAGAGCGGCAGGGGAATTCGATGTTTGGTATGTAAAGTCCATCGACGATGGTTTCATCTATAAGAGTAGAATACGTTTGTATCAACGCTGAAAACGCCCTCTGCATAGCGAGGAGGCTTGCCTGTAGTATGTTGAGCGCATCTATCTCCTTATGGTCCGCGAAGCCTATGCCGAAAGACGCTTTTTCGCGGATAAGAATTTCCGCCTTTGTTCTTTGGGCGCTGTTCAACTTCTTCGAATCATTGAGGCAATCAACAGGAAATTCTTGAGGTAAGACAACCGCGGCCGCGTAAACTGGACCTGCTAAGGGACCGCGCCCTGCTTCGTCAATCCCGCATATCATAGAAATAATTCTTTGCGCGACACAATCAATCGGACTTCTTGAACTAGGCTTTATCGGCCGATTGAGAGCTGTTTGCGGTAAGACGGCTTAACAGTCCGCGCGCCAGCCCTTCTCCTTCGGGGGTTTGCTTGAGGGACTCGAATAAGCCGTTGAGCGCCGAGCCGCCCTTTGAAGAAAAGACGTCGGTTACCCTTTCAACGCCGCTCTGGACGTCGCCGCTATTTGCGAGAATCTTTATGTCCGCGTGTCCGATGTTCTTCGCCTGTTCAATACCGACGTCGCGAAGCGCCTTAATCTGCTCGACGGCGATGAGGTACTGCTGATATTCTTTGTTTTCGCCGACCTCTTTGGCAAGAGTCGTCTGCGCCGCGACGCTGGCGAGCTGTTTCGCCTTCTCCGCCTCGGCTTCCGCAAGCCCCACGGACTGTGTACCTTTCGCTTCGTTTTGCCGCTGGACGAGCGTCGCCTCCGCAACTTGTTCAATGCGGTACTTTTCGGCGTCCGCGGTCTTCAGCGCCGCGCTCATCTTGGCTTCAGCCTCTGTCTCAATGACGGACTTCTGCGCCTGCGCGTCTACTTCCTTTTGGTACTTACTCGCATCCGCGGAGATTTTAATCGTTTCCTTTTGCTGATTCGCGGCGACTATCGCGGCTTCTTTCGCTATCTCCGCGGATCTGACCGTGTTGACCTGTTCAACCGCCATGTTCTTTTCCGCGGTTACTTTCTTTTCCTCGGCGACCGCCTGTTCGGACTTCTGCTGGGCGATACCCACGGCTTGACTCGATCGTGCCTGCGCCTCGCCTGCGTCCTGGTCGGCCGCGGCTTTTTTCACCTCGACTTCTTTCGCCGCCTCGATTTCCGCCTCTTGCGCCTTCTGCATATTGACCGCGACCGTAACCCGGGATTCCTTTTCTATCTCAGACTTCTTCTTCGCCATGATGTTGACGATGACGTTTGAATCCTTGGCGTCCTGGATGTCCATGAGTTCGATATTCTTCACCGGAATAACGCCCCATTCCGCAAGTTCGTCCCGCACGTCGCGGGTAAACTGTTCGCCGTAAATCGAGCGTTCTTCCATAATTGATTCAAGGTCGCTCTTCGCCATGATGCTTCTGACCGAGCCTTGCACGATGCCCATAAGGTGGTCTTTCAGCTCAAGCAAGTTTTCTACCTTTTGCGCGGCCGCGTTGGTGTCTTCGATTCTGAAAAACGCTTTTACATCCACCGTAAAAGGCAAACGGTTCTTATCGTACGCCTCGTAACGCACGAGGTCAAGATCAAAGTTGCTCACCGGCAGCTCCCGCACCGTAACGCCCAAAAGCGGTATCCACGCGGGCCACTTATAATAAGTGTTGCCCGCCTTCATACCCACCCCGTAACTCACCGTCGACTTCGAGCGCTGTAGGATATGCACCATATTCGACGGCACGATGCGCCGTAGGCGGAATATTGAAATGAGAAGAACGACGGCGACAAGCGCGCCTACCCACATTAAAATAATTTCTAAAATAGACATATCAACCTCCTAAAATATCGCTGTCTAGCGCGTCTAATATAGCATATAAAAAAAAGACTGGCAACAGCGTAATTTGGAACTATGGAAAGCGCGCGGTAGCGGACTTATTCTTAAGGTTATTAGTCGGTGATTCGTTTCAACAGAGCGTCGTTGGTCCGCCAATCATTGGCGGTTTTGACGCGGAGGTCAAGCTCTATTTTCCAATCAAAGACGCTTTGTAAGTCTTTGAGCGCCGCGAGACGGATAGCCTTGACCATTTGTCCGCCCTTGCCTACAACCATACCCTTCTGCGACTCCCTTTCAGTGATAATAAACGCGCGCACCCATAATTTTTTACGCTCCGTTTCAGCGTCTCTGAATTCCGCGTCCGCAATCTCCACATAAATACAGTGCGGCAGTTCCTGGCGAAGTCTATTCACCGCCTTTTCGCGGATGATTTCGGCGATACGAAACTGGACGTCCTGATCCGTGTAACAATCAGTAGGATAGAAGGGGCTCCCAATCGGGGATATGTCAAATATCTTTTTTAATAAAGGATTCAATCCGTCGTTTTGCGCCGCGGAGATTTTGAAAATTCGGTCTTGAGCGAGGGTAAGGAAGCGGCCTTTCAGGAAGTCAAGAGTTTTTGCGACGTCGCTTTGAATATCCATCTTGTTGATTGCGACGACAAGCTTTTCGGAAAAAGGCGTCAAATAGTCTGCAACTGCGGACTCTTCGGCGCCCGGAGCGCGAGTCGCGTCCAGTAAATAAACCACGACGTCCGCATCGCCGATACTACGCTTCGACACTTCGAGTAATTTCCGATTAAATTTCTTTGCCGAGATATGCCTACCCGGAGTATCAATAAAGACTATCTGACCTTCAGGTCTGTTTACGATACCTCGCACGGCGTTTCGCGTGGTTTGGGGCCAAGGGCTTACAATGGAGACTTTCTCGCCGCATAAGCTGTTGATAAGAGTTGATTTTCCTACGGAAGGTCGTCCTACAAGCGTCGCAAACGCGGCTTTTTGTTTTATTTGAATGTTTTCTTCCATTACAATTTCCTGCGATATTCTTCATAGACGGCCAACATTTCTTTGATGAAACGTTCCACCGAGTAGTTTCGAGACACTTCCACGGAGCGTTCCCCCATATTTTTTTTCGAGTCAGGGTCGTTCAGCGTTTCAAGCGCCTTTTCCCAAAGCTTGGCGTCGTTTTCTACCTGCCAGCCGTTTTCGCCGTTGATAACCATATCGGCGACGCTTACGTCCGCGACCGCGACGATTGGGAGTCCGGACGCCATTGCCTCTATAAACGTTATCGGGTGTACTTCGCTATGAGACGCGCTCATAAATAAATCGGACGCCGCGTAGGACACTTTGATTTCGTTGGGCCATTGCAAGTAGCCTGTAAAAACAATGGCGTCGGACAAGCCTAGCTCGAAGACGTGGGATTGTAGTTCGTGGCGGTCTGGACCATCGCCCACGAGAAGCAGTTTTACCTTGGGGTTTCTATCACGCATCTCCCTGAAATTTTTGACCAAGGTGTAGATATTTTTTTCAACCCCCAATCTGCCGACAAAAATGACGAGTTTCTCGTCAGGGGCGACGGCGAACCTCTCGCGGAACGATTTGGCGGCGTTCATCGTAGCGTCGGAGCGGTCGTAGAATTGCGAAAGATCGATACCGTTAGGCACAACTTTAATAGTTTTGTCGTATCCTATACTATCGAGGAAATTTTTCACTTTCCGCGAAGGCGCGACTATGCAATACTGGTTCTTAAATACTCTTCCGAAGAAAGGCTTCAGATGAACGATGGGTTTTAACAGAATTGGAATATAGTAGAGATAATCTGGATAATATGTATGCAAAGTATGGATGAAGGGGATACCGAGTTTCCTGCACACCCGTCGCGCCGCAAGGTAGAGACTAAACTCAGTGTGGGTATGAACGACGTCAAGCTTTAGGGACTTGGCGATGAAAATGAGTTCCTTTTCAAGGAAAACGCCGACCCTGTGTTGGGGTTCTGTAGGAAACTGGAAAGAAGCCACGCGGAAAACGCCTTCCTCGTCTTCAGCGTTGGGATGCTGAACCGTGAAAATATAGACTCGATGCCCCAACTTTTCCAATTCTGTCTTCAACGTCCTGACAACGGTAACGACCCCGTTGACTTGAGGAATGTAAGTATCTGAAAAAATGCCGATATTCATAATCACCTTATAAGATATAACAATTTCGGCTGTGAATCAAGCTCTGAACACAGGCTTATGGTATTAAAAGCGTTGAGTATACGCAAGCCCTTCTCGTTTGGCGGGGAACGCGACGCGACCTGTTTTGCTTGTCAAGCGTCGGCGTCCTCTCCGCGTTTTCAAATTTTTGAAAGAAAAAGCGATTTTTAAAACCGCTTGACAGTTGCTATACCTATATATTAATAGGCGCATGACGAAACAAAACAGACTTTGGACGATAAACGCTTCTTGCGACGCCGCGCGCCGCAAGAATAATCACGCAAACAGCCACAGTAAAGAATCGATCGTGCCGACGTATCGTTATACGGCTCAAGCGAGAGGCTTACGCGCTCTCCTCCTCTTGAGGCTTACAGGGGAAGCCGCGTCCAATCCCGCGCCAGAACCTGTACCGCCGTACAGACGCATATATGCAAGGACGGTAAACCGGGGCAATCCATCCCATTTTCTTTTCAGAACAAGTCGCCCTCTAAAATGGTCGTATTGTATAAAAAATATACACAAAATGATACTTGTAAAACTTGAAACATTATGGTATATTAAAATAAAGGAGGTAGTGTAGGCGCATTTTATGAACAAATTAAATGAATTGGTCAACTTGCTCCGGCGGGAAAGGCATACGCTCG
>JAIRKH010000001.1 GCA_031260245.1 Treponema sp.
TCATGCGGACGCCCCAGCCGTCGGCGGTCGCGTCGTCCCCAACGCCTTCCAGAGTGATGTAGGTGTCGGCGTCGTTCTTGGTTTCAAACATCATGTCGCCCGCGTAGGAAGAAGTCCAATCGCCGGTCTTAATCTGCCCGATAAGCCTGATGATGAGCGGGCGCGTCTCGTTGCCCTTTTTGTGGCCGTCTATGATGGTCTGCAGGCCGGTCTGCGTTTTGTCGCCCTTGCCGTCTACGTTCACGTCGAGGGCGACCGTGTCTTTGTTCGCGTTGGTAACGTATATGACGCGGGCGTTGTCTTTAGGCGTCCCGTCCAGCTTGTATGCGCCGGGGACTTTGCCGTTGGCGAACGCGTAGCCGCTTCGGTCGTGGGATTCAACAGACACGATACGCTCTTCGTCAATCGCTATAAACCCTTCAGCCGTTTCCTGCAAAACAGGACGCACTTTTATATTGTAAGAGCCTGCCGCTATTCCCATAACGTCGGCTCGGTAGTACGAACCGTAGTTGCGTATGAGGGGATCGTCCGCCTTAGTATACACGGAGTCGCTTGTTTTTTTGTAATAAACCTCGTAGCTGTCGGCGATATTCAACGTATCCCACTCAATAGCCGCTACGTTGAACCAGCCTATGCTCTTAGTGATATTCACGCCGATAGAGATAGGTTCGTCGTCTTCCTCGCTTTCCTCCGTCGGCTCCGCGAAATTGTCCACTGTATAGGTATAGGAAGCCGTTGTCGTCAGCTTGTTCACGATGTGGACAATATCTCTCTGCCTGACTTGCTTTTCGCCGTAGTCCAACGCGACGGCTATCCGATAATAACCGGCGGCAAGCTCTACGGTTTTAGGCCCCCCCCCCCCGTCTTTTAAGTTGAACGTCTGCCCTTGGTCTTCGCCATAGCGGGTAATGGTCAATTCCGCGGAGTTCACCGAATCGGGGAAAGAGACCGTATACTCAAAAATCCCGGTCCCGTCGTCCGCCTGGGTTGTGGTTTCTAACGCAACCGTTACGTTTGTCATAACGCCGCCTGTTACAGCGATGTTTGAGACCGCGCCTTGTACTACCGGCTGGACGGATTCGTCCGCCGCGGCGTCCGCGTTGAGATACCCTTCAATATCCAACCGCCACGTTCCTGGCGTAAGATTAACCGTCGTCGACGTTTCCGATTCCGCGATAACCGCGTGTAACGGTTCCTTGTCTGTAGCAGTCAATTCCAACGTGTAATACAAACCGTTCGCGTCAGGCGTAACAGTACGCTCGCCGCGACCGACTATTATACGCACGCCCGTTTCAGCAGGATTCGATAGCGTATCCATCTCTGCGTTTCGGCACGCTGTTACGGCCAAAACGGCTAATAAAGTAAATAAAAACCTTTTCATGCCTATGAAACCTCCTATTCTTTTCCATAAATACGATAGTTTTCCCAAAAGATTCGCCAGAGGAAATATTTTCTAGTCTATAAAAAGTATAGAAAGAGATTCCGGTAATTTTCAGTAATTGTTTTGTGAAATTCTGTTGAATAACGCCGATTAGGTAACAAGCCTTTCTTAATCTAAAGAAAACACGAAATAACCACGAGTTCAGGCGGATTGAATATGCGCGACAGGCGGGGACGCAGTACGGTAAGTCCGCGGCTTACGATATGTACCTGCTTTCCGTGCTGATACCGCCCGCCCGCGTATTTTTGGAAAAACCCTTGACGCGGCGCATAGAGGTCCGTTCAACAGCTTGGGAATGACGACCTGTCCGCCGTGCGCGTGTCCAGAAACCGCCAAATCAAAACGCGGATAGAGGCGTATCGTTTCCGGTCTGTGGCTTATGAGGATGGCGTAATCCGCCTCTTCGTCCAATTCCAAAAATTTCAGAGCGGCTTTCTTTACGAGGTCCGATAGTATTGTAACGCCTCGCGCCTGAATTTCCCGCCGTATCGTCTTGATCTAGTACATACAAGGCAGACAAACCCGCGAATAGATAAAACCGCGCTTCTCTCTTTACAACTTGTCAATGAGCATGGAACATTTGCCTGAAGGAATAGGGAGAGTCTTTTTCTTCTTGCCAAGAATGTTGATGGTAAAATAATAGAGCTTCTCGCTTTCCATGTGAATCTCCCACCCCCGCCCACTCTTGTTGGAAAGTATGGTTATCAAATTCCGCTTGAGAGAAAGATTTTCAATGCCCATAATGTCCATACTTGGAATGACCCAATCCACGGTTTTGCGAGGCAGAGATATGAAAAGCCCCACGACGTTCTCTATCATAAGGCAAATGGTGGAAAGCGCCGCGAAGGTAAGGTACTGTGAACGTGGGAAATCCGGCTTTCCCGCCCAAACCGCCGGACCTTCCGACAAGGGCTGGTACGCCTCCCACAGTCCAACGCGGCGGTGGTCTAACGACATCGAATCGAGCATATAGTAGAGATGCCGTATCGCACACTCGCGGGCGATATCCCAGCGCTGGTAGCGCTCCAAGGCTTTGATTACCATGAAGTTGAGATGAGGGAATACAGAGCCGCGGTAACCTCCGCCGCTTTCCTCAAAGGTTGGCTCGTTCTTCGCCAGAGACGGGAAAGGATGAGGCGTACCGAAACATTCCGGGTCCACAAGCTTGTTGACAAGACATTCCGCCTTGTCCTCGTTAGGGATTTCCGCCAGCATAGTCCAATAAGCGGCAAGGGTTTTCACCTTTACTTTTTCCTCGTTTTCGTCAATGTCGTAGTAAAAGCCGTCTTCGCCGTCCCACATGAGAGCGTTTATCTGCGTTTTAAGGGCGAAATATTGCTTCTTGTATTGGAAACTCGCTTCTTTGTCATTGAGGATTTCGGCTAAAGCGGCCATGAATAGGACGTTTATTGCCATCATCGCGTTGAAGTCAACGAGGTATACGGCGCCCTCTCGCGGGGCGTTGTCCATGCCGGTCGCGGAAATGGGCGCTGAATAGAGACCGTTAGGGCGTTTGAAACAGGAATCAACCCATAGATTGTAACTGTGTAGTCTGGGAAGAACGTCCTTTATCCGTTTCTTGTTGGCGGATTTGTGGTAGAGGTTATATTCCGCCCACGAAAAAATCGGCATACCGATCCCTTCTGGGTTGTCCTCCTTGAGAATAGGCAACCCTGTTTCCGTAGCGTAGGCGGAACGAATAGCCCCGTTCTCTTCTTGTCGGTCGTAGAATATGTTGAGAGTCGGATGCGCCTGATAGATTCTATTTGAATACACCAGAGAGAAAGACGAAAAAATGGCGTCTGTCTGCTGAACAACCGCGTCTTTATGATAAGAAAAGAATTTTCCTTCTATAGGGCGACCGGCAGGTTTAACTCCTCCATTATCAATATTTTTCTCATCAACGGCTTTCCAACAATCTTGCATCCAAGCCCATGTCTTATCGTAAATATCAACAAAATCTTGGTCGTAAAAATGGACTTTAGGAAAATCTCTTTTTGTCACTTGTTCTCCTTGTTTTTTGTAATAGTAATCTAAAACTCATAAGAAGTCAATTTTTTTTATTTTTTATCGATATTTTAGGAAAAGTCCGGATAGATACGCCTGTATGTCAACTTTTATGGGCATGAGATAAAGGTTGAAACCATGCGTTTTACAGAATTCAACGACTTGTCTGCCGAAGTTGACGTTCCATTCCATAGTTGGAGAAAACTGTTTAGGGAAAACAGCGCGATTCCGCGATTCCCAGTACAGGCGGCTCTGCTCCGAAAGCGCTGGAGATACGCCCCAAAATACGTTCTTCTGTTCTAGAAACTCCGCGTAAATTTCAAGAAGCCGCGTATCAAAAAACGGCTGACTCATAAAACCTTCCACACCCGCGTCTTCCTTTGCCTTCAGATAGTCAATCTCATAGCGGATATTGGAACGGTAGGGGTCAAAAGCCGCGTAAATTCGCAGTTCGGACATCTCTTGCTTGAGTTTCCCGATAAAAGGAATCGTTTGTGTAGGAAAAACCTCACGCTCACCGTTCTTCGGCGCATCTCCGGCAATAACAAGAACACGCTTGACGCCGCGTTCACGGAAAAACTTAATCAAAGGAAAAGGCTTATCCAAAGCAAAATCTATAGCTCTGATATGAGGTATGCAAGACGCAGTTTTCCCTGCTAATATGGCGCACGCTTCCCATGAACGTAATGGGAATTTCAACAAATCTGGTACATTAATAATGTTTATCTCCGCGAAGTTTTGCGCCGCCTTTGCGGCTTCTTCAAGCGCTTCTTTGCTCCGTGGAACTGCTTCAAGGGATATAAGCATTTTTTCCTCCATATGAGAATAAATCATTATATCATTCAAAGATTTTGTTTGCAAGCTCTTTCTAAAGTGTCAGAGGACTATCTGTTAGGGGAGTCGTCAGAATCAAGATATCTGTGTCAGAGGTTTTTATAAAAAGCGCAGATAAATTGAAGCAATTCTCATAAAACTTCCTTAATAACATATATGCATCCATTAAGAATTCTCCGTGACGGAGCGACGTATCATGTTACGTCGAAAACAGACCATGACGACATGAGTTTGCTTGAACCGCAATTTAAAAAGCTATTTCTTATGTTTGTCGAACGGGCAAAAAGAAAGTTTCATTTCCAATTATGGAACTTTTGCGTAATGGGAAACCATATCCATTTCTTGATAAAACCCACCAAAGAAGGAAATTTATCCAAAATAATGCAGTGGATAAAATCAAACTTTGCAAAGGCGTGGAATAAGGCGCATGGGAAGAAAGGACATGTGTGGGGAGAACGGTTTTTCTCACGGATAATAAATAGCGCCAGAGAGTTTCTGCAAATCTCTAACTACATAGACGAGAATCCCGTCAAGGCGGGACTTGTCCATCGGTCTACGGATTGGGTATTTGGTGGACTGTATTACTGGTTGCACAAATGTTTTGATATCATAGACGACCTGACGGAACCAGAAAGCCTTTTCGCCGAACATCAATTACTTTGAATGCATCACCTCTACCCCGTCCCAATTGTCCGGCGGCGGATTTTTAACGTAAGCTTGCGCGCGCGCGAGTAAGGTTTTCGTGTTGAAGTCGTCTGGCAGAAGGACAAGCGCCTCATGGAAACAGACAGCGGACTCAGCGAAAGACCGTTGGTAGTAAAGCTTCATGCCTTGGTTGTGAATAGCCCAGGCTTTCTTCTCTTTATCGCCAGCGTCGCGCTTGACAGTGAAGATTTTTACCCCTTTTGTCTTGCCTTTAACAGCCACAGCGTCCAGAAGCCGCGTCGAAAGCTGTAACTCCTGCAAACGGGGACGGATTTCGTTGTAGAGCGGCTCGGATATCAACAGTTCCGCGTGGTACACCTTGGTAAGTCCCTCCATACGGGACGCGAGGTTGACTGTATCGCCGATGACTGTGTAGTCCATTTTTCGCTCGCTACCGATGTTGCCCACAGTTACCACGCCGTAGTTTATGCCGATACCGATGTGGAACTCCGGTTTTCCCAGTTCTTTTTGTTTTTCGTTGAAAATTTTCAGGCTGTCTATCATATCGAGACCCGCCAAAACGGACTGTATGGCGTCATCCTCGTGTTTTATGGGCGCGCCCCAGAACGCCATTATTGCGTCCCCAATATATTTGTCCACGATGCCGTTGCGGTCCATGACTACGTCAACTTGCCCAGAGAAGTAACGATTCAGGGAATTGACCAATTCATCCGGCTTCATGCCTTCAGATATAGTAGTAAAGCCCCGAATATCGGAGAAAAGAATCGACAAATCGCGGTTGTCGCCCACGAGCATGGACTCTGGGGACGCGAAAAACTTATCTATCAGGTCTTTCGGCACGTATTTTTGGAAAATCTGCCGTATGCGGCGTTCTTTTTTCTGCGCCATAACCGCGTCAAAGGCGTGTTTCTTGATTTGGCGGTATGCGGTTTCCAAGCCAGCGGTCATAACGTTGAATGTCCGACCAAGCGTTCCCGTCTCATCGCGGTAAACAACCTCCACTCTTTCGCTCATATCGCCGCTTTTTAAAATATTATCCATGCCCGCTATCACTTTAGCAAGCGGTTTCGTGAGCATATTTGAGAAAATAACGAGCAAGACGACAGCGACGACCGCGGACGTAAGGGTAATAACGATGGTTTGCGTGGTAATTCTGTCCGCATCGCTATAAAACGCTACTCGCGACTCGGTCAAAAGCACATACCAGCCGAAAGGAACAAAGTAAAACGCGTGAAACACCCGTTCCCGCCCCCCGATTGGGGCGCTCATAACGCCGTTATTTTCTTGATGAAGCAGAGCAAGGAGGTCGTTTTTTTCCACTTCTAATACCGTCAAGGTGTCAGAGGTAGACATAACTATCCCCCCCGCTGAGTCAAGGGCGAGAATAATCTCTGTTTCACTGGTAATGATGCTTTGTGCGTAAATTTCAACCGCGTTTTTGGCGGCTTCCACCATGTCGGCTCTGCCCGCGTAATCATTTTCAACAAGCAAAGCCCATTGATTTTCCGCGTATTTCCGCGCCTCCGACGCCTTGAAGCCCAAAAAACGCTCGGCGACGCGGTTTACACCGTTTACCGCGGCAATGTACGACGCGACTTGAGCCAAAATCAACGTAATAACAATGAGCGGCAGAACAACTAGGATTATTTTATATTTTATACGCATATCCATTCCCTTTTCTGTTAATTTATAGAAAATACTGATTGTCGTATGAAATTTTTATCATAGAATTTTCTCGCGACGATAGGTTCCGATAAACGGACGAACTGATTCATTTTGAAAAGATAAAAGAGATCTGTAGGTGGCTAAAAGAATTCATACCTTACAAGTCCAGACTCTTTTCTTGAATCTTCTTTTCTATGTAATCCGCGAAAGTATCGACCGTCATAGGCGGCGTCTGTTTTCCGTTCCTCATACGGATGGAGACTGTACCTTCGTCAGCCTCTTTTTGACCAACCACAAGCATATAGGGGACTTTGCGCGTCTGGCACGCGCGGATTTTGGCGTTCAGCCGACTGTCGTCCAGCTCTTCCGATACCCGAACGTCCCGCGCCTTGAGCACCGCGCCGACTCTTTTCGCGTAGGCGTTGAAACTCTCGGCGACCGGAACGACCGCAACTTGTTCAGGCGCTATCCATACTGGAAATGCGCCGCCGAAATGCTCAATCAACACGCCGAAAAACCGCTCAAGTGAACCAAGCAACGCGCGATGAACCATATAAGGACGCTTCTTTTCACCATTCGCGTCAATGTAAACCATATCAAACCGCTCCGGCTCGTTGAAATCAAACTGAATCGTGGTCATCTGCCATTCGCGGCCGAGCGCGTCCTTGATTTTTAAATCAATTTTTGGTCCATAGAACGCGCCGCCGCCCTCGTCTATCTCATAATCCAAACCTTCCCGTTCAACTGCCTTGCGGAGGCTCTCAAGAGCCGCGTCCCACCGCTCCCGCCCGCCCACCGAGTCCGCGGGCTTGGTGGCTAAATACGCCTTTATATCCTTGAAACCGAAAATTTTCCAAATATGAAGGCTGAAACGCAGTACCTCAAGGATTTCGTCCTCTATCTGCTCGGGCGCGCAGAATATATGCGCGTCGTCTTGGGTAAAGCCTCTGACACGGAGCAAGCCGTGTAGAACGCCGCTCCGCTCATATCTGTAGACCGTACCGAGTTCTGCCCATCGGAGGGGCAACTCGCGGTAACTGCGCCCCCTGTTCTTGTAAATGAGGATGTGAAACGGGCAGTTCATCGGTTTGATGATGTAATCCTGCTTGTCAATCTCCATAGGCGAATACATATTGGCTTTGTAGAAACCGAGGTGCCCAGAGGTTTCCCAGAGCCAGCTCTTGCCGATGTGCGGCGTATAAAGTATCTCATAGCCGTTGCGGAAATGCTCTTTGCGCCAAAAATCCTCGATAGCCACGCGCATACGTCCGCCGTTGGGGTGCCAATAGATGAGTCCCGCGCCCGCCTCTTCGTGAATCGAGTAAAGGTCTAGTTCCTTGCTCACTCTGCGGTGGTCGCGCTTTTCCACTTCGTCCAAAAACGCCAGGTACGCCTTCAAATCTTTAGGCGTCTCCCACGCGGTACCGTAAATACGGGTGAGCATGGGACGACTTTCATCCCCGCGCCAGTAAGCGCCCGCGATACTCTGTAGTTTGAACGCCGCGCTGTTGATATCGCGGACGTTTGCGACGTGGGGACCGCAGCACAAATCCGCCCACTCGATTTGCCCCTGCGCGTTCCTCTGCTCGTAAACGGAAATCTCCGCGTCGGCAGGCAAATCGTTGATGAGTTCGGTCTTGAACGGCTCGTCCGCGAAACGTTTCAACGCCTCTTCACGATTCAAAACGATTCTCACAAAATCTTGTTTGCTATCAATAATTTTTTTCATCTCCGCCTCAATGCGGGGCAAATCTTCCGTCGTAATAGGCGTGGACAACTGAAAATCGTAATAAAAACCGTTTTCTATTGAAGGGCCGATGGCGACCTTGGTTCCCGGAAATAACTTGACAACGGCTTGCGCCATCACATGACTCGCCGAATGGCGAATTAAGGCTAATTTTTCGTTGTTTTCTATCTTTTTTATAGACATATATACCTCATGATGATTTTAAAGGTTTTTGGAAAGAAAGTCTAGGCGTTGGCAACAAAGACATTATCCTTATTCGGTTGTTTTGGGTTCGAGAGATTCTTCACCGGACGTAAGATCTTCCAGCGACTCAGTCGTTTCCGCGTTGTCAGACGCCGTAGTTGGTTCTTTGCCTTCATTTTTCTTGACCATCAATCCCTCGTCAAACAGATAAAGTTGGGCTATCAAGCTTCCAGTTTGAGGGTCGTGCCATGCAAGCAATCCTTCGGCGTCAATGGAAAGCAAGAAATCGCCTGCGTCAATGAGGCTCACTGGAAAGCCGGAACCTTGCTCCAGCGTCTCGGAAGAGGGAACGTCAAAAGAAATCGCAAAGCGAATAGCGGCTTCTTTGCCGACCACTACGGTAACGACGCCGGATGTTTCCACAAAGGAGACATCGAGATGCTCGCCTGGATATTCGGCGGCCGCGGACGAGGCTTTTGAATTCGACAAGTCGAGTTTTACGACGACGGTTTTTGGACCATTTTGGTCTTTTGCGATGACCGCGCCGAATAGCGCGCCGCTTTCGCCCTTATAGACCTTGATTCCTACGTCAGCGGGGAAGGCTATCGGCACGGTTTCTCCTGTTTGAATATTGACTTTGAGAAAAGGAGCGGCGCCGGACACATCGCCGCGTCCCAAAAGAATATTCTTTTCATCAAGAAAAACCGCGTCCATAGCGCCCGCTGATGAAAATGAAAAACTACTGACGCCCGTTTGAAGAGAAACAATATTGATATTGCCCACCGCGTCCAGAAAGAGCGCCTTATCCTCTAATGTGGAAACCGCGCGCAAAGGGAACCGCGCGTCTGGACGTTTCAACACAAGGTCCGGCGAGCCTATAGAGCTAAAAATCGGTGGGATTTTCTCTTCGTCCTCCCGCCACAGCACAAACCCTTTTTCCGCGGCCGTAATATTCGTATAAGGCGTATCCGTAAAGGAAATATCTGTTATATCGTGAAAATCAACGGGCGCCATACCGAGCTTCCCTTGGGCGCTTATCAATATAACGCCGTCTCTCGATACCGCCGCCGAAGATATCCATCGATGTTCTTTTGTCTGTAATACGGCGAATTCTTGCGTCCCCATCCATAAATTTCCATTTTCCGTCCCGAAAAACAAGGCGTTTTCCGTAACCAGAGCGCATAACGCCCGTAGCTCCAATTGAATCTGTTTCTTGAGCGTTAGTTTGCCTTTGGCGTCTATGGAAAAATGGTAGATTTGCGATAGTTCATACGGACCCGCCTTCGCTTCCGACGGCTCTCCCGTCCGCAATGAAACGACGCAGATGAATTCGGAACTTTCCGAGTTGAGCTGGTAGAGGCGTCCTTGGGCAAGAGTTGAATTACGGTCGAGAATAGCGCCTGACACCGCGTCGATAACAAAAAGCCCCCGGGTATTACTATCCGCGCTTACGCCGCAAAGGAAACGGCTGTTGCCTGCCAGAATAGGGCGGTGGAGGTTCGGGATAGTTTTCCTCTCTTGAATTTTTACCCCGTTCTCCATATTCCAATAGGAGATAACCCCGGAATTTTGATAGAGAACCGCGTTGCGCTCGGATTTTCCGGTCGCGGCAAGATTCACTATATCAACCACGTCTATAGAGCGGATAACCTCGCCGCTCGCGCCGTCGAGACAAAGCAATCCTGTCTTGTCGGATTGAGAGATGAAGAGAAAAGCGCCAGCGGCCGAATAGCCGATGAAATTCGGCTCTGATTGAAAACTCATGCTGAACAGCTTAGATTTTTTAGAAAAGTCCCACGCGGATACGCGGCGCTGTTTCCCGTCGCTTTCTATGACGGCAATCTCTGTTTTTCCTGGACGCGCAGTTAAAGCCCTCAACGGCAAAGCGCTGATTTGAAACCGTTCTTTCGCAATACCGGACGCCGCATCCCATTTTTGCAAGAATCCGTCTTCTCCTACGCTTAAAATCGTTTTATCCCCATTCACCACCGCGTTGACAGCGCCCTTATGTCCGGCCGCGGGAAATCGTAGACTGACCGTTTGCGCTATGGAACACGGAGCCCTTATGAGGACGAAAATTATCAAAAAGACACAAGTCAGGAAACGTCTCACACTTCCTCCATGCGTTTACTTGTTTTTTTCAAAACTAGAATTAAGATTGCTGAACGCGCTGACAGGCATTTTCAAGCGTTTGATGATTTGCCCACGCGATCAGCAGTCTTTTCGGCGTTTACTCATTCATGGCGAAGGAGAATTTCGCGCAATTGGTACGAACCGCCGCCCAATCGCCCTTGAGGGGAAGATACTTTTTATCAATAGTAAAACCGTAGTATTTGCCTTCTTCCGTGGGGTCGTAGATACGAACTTCGCCGGTGTCGCCGTTTGCGTAAATCTTGATGTGAATAGATTCGTTAAGGAAATCTCTGGTCAAGAAGCTTCGGTAATCGTTAAGGTCGACGTTGTACACAAGTTCCATAGTTGCGTTACTTGTGGAACGATAAACTTGTCCACTCAAACCGACTGGTATTTTAGAGCCTTTGACCGGACTATCGTCATAATTAAGCCATATAAGCCACGACTTACCCACGCCCCAGGACGGTTGTTTGGTCGCTTGGTCCGCAAATATATGAATACCGAATCCGCCATGTCCGTCTTCGGCGCCGCCTTCGTAACGGACGTCAAATTCGTAAAGCATGGCGCCGCTCTGCGGAATCTTGAGATTCGCCTTTGCCAACGCTTCTCCGCCGTCGCTCTGATAAACGCGGTCGCCAATGAGAGACCACGAACCAACCGCGAACTCATGTTCCGGTAAATCAATCTGCGCGAACAGCGCCGCGGTTACGCCGCCTACCAAAAGGGAAAAAACAAAACGTTTCATAAACACTCCTCTTTAATCATAATTGCATCCAAATATTTGGATATTTTCCCATTTTAATACAAATAAATGAAAAAGTAAAGTTAGCTTTTAAACAATTTTAAATCTACAGAGCTGAATCAGCGGCTGATTTAGCGGCGATTCTACCCTCCCGTATATCCTTTTCTTGAGTCTTGTGTTATATTATATTTATGTTGATATTAAAAATCATTCTGGGACTTATAGGACTTGGAATAGTGGTACTTGTTCATGAATTGGGACACTTCCTCGCGGCGCGACTCGTCGGCATAGATGTGGAAGCTTTTTCTATAGGCTGGGGCAAGCCGATTTTTAAGAAGAAAATCGGGGCGGTTGAATACCGTATCGGAATATTTCCCTTGGGCGGCTATTGTAAAATGCGCGGGGAGAATGAATTCCAAGAAGCTTTTGACGCCAATCGGAACCACATAGAGCCGACGCCCGGCTCTTTCTTTGGAGTAAAACCGTGGCGGCGCATCGTTACGGCTTTTGCGGGACCGTTTTTCAACCTTTTGTTCGCTGGTATCGCGCTTTCCGTGATATGGGGCGTAGGCTTTGAGGTGAACACTATGGAAAACCGCATCGTTCTCGCGTCTGATTTGAATCCGGCGGAGCATTACCCTGCCGACGACGCGGGTTTGAAAAGCGGGGACCGCATCATAGAAATCAACGGCGCTTCTATCGCTACATTCGGCGATATACAGGAAAGCATCGCTATTCACCCGCAACAAGACCTCCGTCTCATGGTCGAACGGGACGGCGCGGCGCGGGAATTAACCGTTACGCCGAGTCTCGACAAGGAAACCGGCGCGGGGAAAATCGGCGTCTACTATTGGGCGGAACCAGTCATAAGCGAAACTGAGAAGGACGGAGCCGCTGAACGCGCAGGTTTACGGTCAGGCGACCGCCTTTTAAAGATAAACGACAAAGACGTCAAGTATTCAATCGCCCTTATTCCTATTCTACAGGAGAAACCGAAAATACTTTCCATTGAATTTGAACGTGGACATGAAACTTTGCGAACAGACCTTGCGCCGCTCTACACCGATAGCGGCGTTGATATAGGAATGCGTTTCCAAAGCCTCCAATACCGCACACCAAGACTCTCCCCCTTTGCGGCTCTTGTTAAGGGCGGACAGGAGATGTGGAAAACACTCGCCGTCTCGGTCAAGAGTCTTGCCTTACTGTTCAAGGGCGTCGACCTCACTAAAGCGGTATCGGGTCCTGTACGCATCACGTATATGTTGGGCGACGCCGCGACCGCGGGCTTTACCGAAAGCTTCGGAGACGGAGTCCGCAATATGGCTAACTTTCTTTGCCTCATTTCTGTGGCTCTCTGTATAATGAATCTTCTCCCCTTGCCCATTCTCGACGGCGGGCTCATTCTGCTTTTCCTTGTGGAAATCGTCAAAGGCGGTCCCGTCCATCCAAAGGCTATCGCTGTTTTTCAAACGATCGGCGTGGTTCTTATATGCGGACTTATGCTTTTTACGGTTTTCGGCGACGTGTTATACTTGATACGTAGCTGATATTAGACGCGGCTATTTTAGACAAAGGCGCGGTTGCGTTACAATCGCGCCTTTTTATCAGTATATAGGTTGATACGACGTCTCGTTAAGTATCGCATACATGGAATTCTAAAAAATTTCTCCACTTCCATGCGTGTTTATCTGCGTGGTTTATGATAAATCCGAGAGAGGAATAGGTTGCGGAGCTTCGGTTTCACCTTCTATTTTGGAGATTTCCTCTAGCAGTTCGCGGCTACGTCTGGAGAGTTTCTCCGGCGTTTTGACGACAAGTTTTATATAGAGGTCTCCAAAAAAGTTCCCTGAAGGAACGCCTTCGTCGCGTACGCGAAGCATCTTTCCGTTTTGGCTACCGGGCGGTATCTTAACCTTGATAGTCTTGTCATCAAGGGTGGAGACGCGGATTTCCGCGCCCAGGGCGGCTTGCGTTATGGAGATAGGCACAGCGCAGTAGAGGTCGTGGTCGTGGCGCTCGAAGTATTCGTGGGGCTTGACGTGGATGAAGACGTAGAGGTCGCCCGCAGGACCTCCGTTTACGCCTGCGTTGCCTTGTTTAGGGATGACGACCTTCTTGCCGTTTTCCACACCCGCAGGAATGGTTACGACGAGTTTCTGGCGTTTTTTTTGGACGCACGCGCCGTCGCATTGCTTACACGGATGTTCGTTGATGTATCCTTCGCCGCCGCACGTGAGACAGGTGGACGCCATGGTGAAGAAGCCTTGACTGTGCCGCACCTGACCGGAGCCTTTGCAGTTGGGACAGACTTTTTTGTTTGAGCCGTTTGCCGCGCCGCTTCCTTTACAAGACGCGCACATTTCGTTGTGAGTGTACTGAATCTCAACTTTAGCGCCAAAGACAGCGTCTTTGAACGAGATTTCCATGTCGTAACGGAGATTTTCTCCACGGCGTATACCGGAGCCGCCGCTATAACGTTTTCCCCCCCCGCCTGTAAACATATCAAATATACTGGAGAAGTTAGAAAAGTCTCCCCCGAAGATGTCCTCAAACCCGCGGAAAGTTTGAGAGAAATCCTGCCCCCCGCTCATACCTTCAACTCCCGAAAACCCGAATTGGTCGTAAGCGGCTTTTTTTTCGTCGTCGCCTAGTACCTCGTAGGCGCTGGTGGCTTCCTTGAATTTCTCTTCCGCTTCTTTATTTCCGGGGTTTTTATCAGGGTGGTACTGCACCGCCAGTTTACGATACGCCTTTTTTATCTCGTCTTTTGTAGCATTCTTCTGTACACCCAAGACTTCATAATAATCACGCTTTGCCATAATCTATATAATATAAGTATACAGGTAAAGGAAGTCAATAGTTTCAAATTACTTAATCGTATAGCTTGCGGTGTATTCGTAATGAAAATTATGAAAAAACGTTGATTTTTATTTTTGTATATAGTATAGTGATATAGTAGAAATGCTAGAACGGTTAAGAATAATCCATGATGTTATTTGCCGAGGATACAATATTAAGCTTAATATAAACGGCGGTATTTATTATGCCAAAGATTTCAGACGCGATAGAGCGTGTGCAGGGGAAAATAGCCGACGCTTGCGCTCGAGCGGGACGTTCGCAGACCGAAGTACGGCTTTGCGGCGTGTCAAAGTTCCACTCAAAGGACGAGGTGGACGAAGCTTTTTCCGCGGGATTGCGACTTTTCGGCGAAAATAGGGTTCAAGAGGCCGCGGAGAAATTCACGGCTCAAGAGAAAAACGGCCTGCGGATTCACCTGATAGGCGGTCTTCAGCGCAATAAGGCGAAACGCGCCGTAGAGCTTTTTGACTGTATACAGTCGGTGGATAGGCTCCCTCTGATTGACGAACTAGGCTCTTTGACGCGGGACAAGCAAAATCCTTTGCCGATTCTGCTCGAATTACACACGGCGGAAGATTCAAAGTCGGGTTTCCCAGACATAGATAGTCTCTTATTTGGAGTTGAAAGGGTTTTTTCTCATAGAGGGCTTCTCTTCCAAGGGCTTATGACGATGGCGCCGAATTCTAATGACGAGAAATCTATCCGCGCGTCTTTCCGCGCGGTAACCGCCGCCCAAAAAGCGGTATCCGCGCGTTTTCCTAACTCCTGCCCTGTCTTATCTATGGGTATGTCCAACGACTTCGAGATAGCCATTGAAGAAGGCTCTACTATGGTAAGAATCGGCACGGCAATCTTTGGGCGCAGACTATGACGATTATGGGTAAAGAACGACGCTTGCGCGTCGAACGCAAAAACGGTATACTATAGCCTCTATGCAAATAATCGATTCAAGCGAATTTGACGCTTATTGGAAGAACGCCGCTCTAGCGCCGGACGGAGCGGATACGGAGAACGCGGTCCGCGCTATAATAGACGAGGTACGGAAGAATCGGGACGCGGCGGTGCGCCGTTTCGCCGCAAAATTTGATAAGAGTTCGCCCGAAGAATTAGAAGTCCCAAAGGAAACCGTCGTGGACGCCCTCGAAGAGTTAAGAAGAAGCGAGCCTGAACTGGCGGCTTCTCTGGACTTGGCCGCGAAACATATACGGTATTTCGCGGAAGAGCAGAAAAAGCAATTCGTTGATTTTGAGCGTGAAATCGCTGAAGGCGTTTTTGCGGGACAAAAAGTTATTCCCATTCAGAGAGTCGCGGTTTACGCGCCCGCGGGACGGTTTCCGTTGATTTCGTCTGTGTTGATGGGGGTCATTCCCGCGCTTGTCGCGGGCGCGGAAGTTTTTGTCGCGTCGCCGCCTTTGGAAGACGGGTTGCCGGACGCGAGAATCATGGCCGCGGCCGCTCTCGCTGGGGCAAGCCGCATGTTCGCCGTGGGCGGGGCCCAGTCTATTGCGGCTATGGCTTTCGGGACTGAAAGTATGCCTAAAGTTGATATGATAGCGGGTCCGGGCAACAAATACGTGGCGGCCGCGAAACGGCTCCTGTTTGGCGAAGTAGGCGTAGACTTCGTCGCAGGTCCCTCGGACGTGTTGGTTATAGCGGGGACTAACGCGGACCCGAACTTCGTCGCCGCGGATATGCTCGCCCAAGCGGAACACGATACGGACGCCCGCGCTCGCGCTTTGGTTCCCAACCGCCGCGTAGCGGACGCGGTAGCGGCGGCCGTCGAAGAACGACTCGCCACGGCCCCCGCGGCGACAGCCTCCATTGAAGCGGGCGGGCTTATCGTTGTCTATCATTCTTTGGAAGACGCGGTCCGCATCGCCAACGCGGTCGCTCCTGAACACCTCGAACTGCAAGACGTTGATTTTCTCCCCGGACTGGTCAACTTCGGCGCGCTCTTCATGGGCGCGGCCGCGGCTGAAGTTCTGGGCGACTACAGCGCGGGCCCAAACCACACCCTGCCCACGTCCGGAAGCGCCCGTTTTTCAGGCGGGTTGTCTGTGCGCCATTTCCTCAAAACCGTTACAACCCTGCGATGCGCGCCGCTCGGCAAAGGCTACGCTGAGACGGTCAGAGCCGCGGAAATCATCGCCCGCGCCGAAGGTCTTAACGCCCACGCCGAAAGCGCCGCCTTGAGACTTGCTTCGTCAACACATAATCTATAACGCCGTCTCACGTCCGATTGACGATTACTTTACAACCAAACCTTCAGTTTTCTCATCAACACGTCAAAATCTATAGGCTTTGAGATATGGTCGTTCATGCCCGCCTGACGACTCTTTTCTACGTCTTCGGTGAAGGCGTCGGCGGTCATGGCGATGATGGGAACCGTCGCGGCGTAGGCGAAGGGCATGGCGCGTATGTTCCTCGCGGCGGAGAGTCCGTCCATCAGCGGCATATGAAAATCCATCAGGACGGCGTTGTACTTCTCCCGCCCCGCGGCGAAAAGCTCGCAGGCGCGAACGCCGTTTTCGGCAAACTCAACCGCCGCGCCCGTTCCTTCAAACATAGCCGCAATAACTTCGCGGTTTATATCAATATCTTCCGCGATGAGCAGAGTCTTGCCATTCAGAAACCCAAAGTCAGACGCATCAATGGAAACGTCTTCTTTATCCGAAGCCTCTTGAATCCCTTTTTTTATAGGTATCTGGAAAATAAAGACGCTTCCCTTGCCTTCCTCGCTTTCCACCCAAATATCGCCGTGCATGAGCGTTATTATGCTCTTGGAAATCGCCAAACCCAAACCAGTTCCGCCATATTTGGCGGACGTCGCCGCGTTCGCCTGCTCAAAAGAACCAAAGAGCCGCTGTTGCATCTCTTTAGAAATCCCTATGCCTGTGTCTACGACGCGGACCTCCATGGAGCATATATCCGCGTCGTCTTGCAAGAGCCGCAATTCCAAACGCACTGTTTTCTTTTCGGGCGTAAACTTGATGGCGTTGCTCAACAGATTTGTTATCACCTGCGTGAAACGCAGATAATCGGCTATGATGAATGTGGGCAGTTTTTCATCATAAAACAATTCAAAACGCTGATCTTTCTCCTCGGCTTTTATAGAAATGACCGAGTATATCTGTTCAATCCCTTTTTTAAGGTCAAAATTGGACTCGCAAAGCTCAAGTTTATTGGCTTCAATTTTAGACATATCGAGTATATCGTTAACCAACGCGAGAAGATGTTTTGAAGCCTGCGTTACCTTATCAATCGCGTTGTGTATACGAGATAAGTCGCTGGATTCCCGCGCTATTCGGGACATACCGAGAATGGCGTTCAAAGGCGTCCGAATTTCATGGCTCATCCGCGACAAGAAGTCGCCTTTCGCCCTGCTCGCCGTTTTTTCCGCCTCAACCGACCGGGACAACGACTCATTCATCACGCTCATATTTTCCATCATCCTATTCAGATAATTCTCCATATCGCCGAATTCGTCTTTCTCGCGTATCTCAATGCGCTCCGTAAACAGTCCGGACGCTCCCATTTCCGCGAAATGATTCACTTTCTTCAGTATACCGACTATATAGCCGGTAACAACCGATACGCCTATTCCAGTACCAAGCATTCCCGCAACTATCACGGCGGCGATAAGCAAAAACTCTTGTATGAAGGCGTCCACTATTTCGCCCTTGTCCATCACAAGCGCCACTATCCAATGCGTCGTCTGAATCTCGCTGTAATAGACGCTGTACTCATGCCTGTTCAGCGCTATATTCGCTATCCCGTTCCTATTCGTCATCATCTCCGCGCCCAAGTCCGCCCAAACTTTGTCCGGGTCGTCTAGTATTTTCAAGCCGACTTTAGTATCGTCCAAGAACGATACGTATTCCCCGGACGAATCAATCAAAATCGCCCTACCCGTCTCGCCCAAAGAAATATCTTTGATTATACCCCGCAGATCGCTGATAGCCAAGTCAATGGTCGCTACGCCGAGTATCTTGCCGTTCTTATCTTTAAACGGCATGGTTACCGTGAGCATGGTCTCGGTTGTCAACGGGTCGTAATAGGTCGCGGACCACGCTGGACGCTTGTCTACAAGATAACCATTCTGATACCATTCGGTATCAAAGTACGGATCGTAATTCTCATAGCTGGTTTCGAGCAGAACGTCGTCGTCGCGGCGATACGCGAAAAACGACGCGTATTTCTTATTTGGAATAAGCGAATAAGGTTCGTACCACAGCCCGCCGCTCAACGCGCTTTTATTCAACGTTACGGCGCGTTTGATGAAGTCAATATAATTTTCGTCTTCTATACTTGCTCTTTCGGCGTACGCCGCCAGAAGCATAACTGTAATCTCGTTCTCTTTCAGGATAGAGGCGATCCCTAACGCCGCGCGTTTCAGACGTTCGCTCATTTTCTCGTCGATTTGTCTGTCAATCTGCCCGTTGACGAACCGTAAACTTATGACAAGAAATAGCGCCGCACATGCCATTATAACAGGAATCGTAGAGAATATAATGCGTGAACGAATGCTTCTATAATTTATCATAAAACTTCCCAAAAATGTTTTTAATATCGCCGTCCATACGTGAAAAATAATTTATAATACGGGGGGGGGGGGACATAATATAGTCGTTGCATTAAACATCTTAATTCTCCTTTGCCGTCATATATACTGAGAACTTTCCAGAAATTATACGTCGTTTCTTGGTCCTTGTCAAGGCGGGAAATCCAGAAAACAAGGATGCTGTTTTAAAGGGATTTTGAGGTTTTCTATTACAAGAAACGGCGCGTCCCACCGATTCCTATTTCCGCCAGTCGCTCAGATTAGGCAGGTACCGACTGTGGCTTTCTCGTAACCGCGAGTTGACGTGGGTGTAAATCTGGGTTGTAGCTATGTCCGCATGACCGAGAAGTTCCTGAACGCTTCGCAAATCCGCGCCGCCTGCGAGCAGTTCCGTGGCGAAGGTGTGGCGGAGCGTGTGCAGTTTGGAGCTGTAGCCCCCCAGACGGGCCGCAATCTCATAATTTCGCCACATACTCTTTCGAGAGAGGCGCTTGCCGTTCCTGCTCAAGAACAGGGCTTGCGGCGGCGTTCTCTGCTGTTTCTCCGTACGCGCCGCAAGCTCGGGGCGCGCCTTTTCTTTATAACATCGTAGCCAAAATTCAGCGGTTTCGCCAAAAATCACGAGTCTTTCTTTATCGCCCTTACCCCAGACTCTCGCGACTTTTTCGGCGAAATCAATGTCGTTCACATTAAGAGAGACGGCTTCCGACACGCGCAAGCCCGCGGAATAAATAAGCTCGTAGATAGCGCGGTTTCGGACGCCCAGAGGCGTATTCGTGTTGACGAGGAGGAACAGCCTGTTCACAGCCTCCTTACTCAACACCGCAGGCAGACGAAATTTCGGACGAGGCGTTTCTAAAATATCGGCCGGATTGTCCTGTCGGACGCCTTCGTCAATGAGGAATCGAAAAAACGAGCGGAGCGCGGAAAGGGATTTCGCGGTTGAACGGACGCCGTCGACTTCACGGCGTTTCTCTAAATAGTCGGTTAGTTGTTGGGCGGGAATATTAGCGGAATCGAGACCTTCAGATTCCATCCATTCCAGAAAAAGCTTGATTTCGAGACCGTATGTTTCCACAGTAAGAAGCGCCCGTCTTTCCATCAACAAGAGGCGATCGCGATATTTTTTGATAAATCTATCGTTGCAGGTCATTACGGGGTCCGAAAACCTTGTAGTTAAAGAATACGCCGAAGTAATCGCTTACGGTTTCGATGTTATCGTAAAGAATATAACGCTCGAATCGCGCGTCGAGGCTTATGTATTTTGAGAATGTAAACCGCAATCCTCCGCTGACCCCAAAGGCGATGCTGAAGCCTTCCCCGCCTATTGAGCCTAACGCCGCGGGCGTAAACTCAAATAGCGCGTATATTCCGCCCTTGCCTCCAAGGGGAACGCCTCCCCAGACGCTCATATTCATGACTCTGAAGAAGAACTCGTCCGCTAAGGTAACTTTGGACGTTTTTTTCGTCTTATCAAAATCAAAACCAAAAGTGAAGTCTAATTGTTCAAAGCCGACGCCGAAAAAACTCGATTCGTATGAGAAAATCAAGGGGGGGTAAGGCAGTTTGACGCCCAGAGAAATCGGCGATGAAAGCCTGATGAACATATTTTTATAATCCATGCCTAGTTTCCAAAAGAAGCCGATTTGCGGGACGTCGTAGAGGCGGTAGTTGAGCAAAGCTCCGTCCCATTTGACAATATCGAATTTTAGCCGACTTTGTAACACCTGAAGTTGCTCTTGTCTCTGAGTCGCGCGTTCGGCTTTGCGCCTCTTCGTCTCCGCGACGTCGGTAAGCAAGCCTTCAAGCCTCTTGTCGTCTTTAGACACGGCTATCATTTCTATGGACTCAAGCCCCATGCTTCCGACGTGGACGGCTCTAATAGCCAATTCGTAAGACCTCCTGTCCACGTCTCTAAAAGCGCCTGTGACGATGTATTCCACCCCAAGCTCGTTGCCTATGGATTGAGCTTCGCTGTCGTTCATCGCGCCGGACGCTTGATAGGCTTGTTCGGCGTGGGCTTTCTCAAGGGCGTCGCTGTTGCGCTCCACGACGCTTATTTTGTTATTTATGAATTCAGCCGTTAAGTGATTGATGATGTACTCCGAAAGCCTGTCCGAATCTGATTCGATGCTTATGACCGCTATTTTTCTATTGGAAACAGGATTCTCCCCGTCTAGAAACCGCGTGATAAGTTTATTGGCGACTCTTTGGGCGATTTGCTTTACGCCCTCGTCCAACGTCTCGTTTTCCGCATAAAGACATAGACTCAACAGGGACGCCGCCGCCATCGTCAAGAACAGTTTTTTCATAATCATCCTCCATTGTTTTGTATATGTTTTCTCACCCGAAACACAGCCGGTTCGTCAATATCTGCAGGATACGTGTTTCTGGATGTATAAAACTCCGCGGGTTTAGAACGTCCTCCAATTAAATTCTCCCAATCGCGTCCTGACATGACGTCGCTACTCTTTTTTTCCGGCGCGGGTTCTCCTGGTTTAGCGGGTGATTTTACTACTTTGTTCTGGAATCCAGTGGCGATGACCGTTACCTTTATTTTGTCGTCCATACCGGGTCCGTAGCTTGCGCCGGAGATGATAATGGCGTTAGGGTCCGCGTTGATAGTGATGATTTTAACGGCTTCGTCGAATTCCGTAAGAGATAAAGTCTTCGGGTCGCCCGTAACGTTGACGAGAATATGAGTCGCCCCTTCAATAGACGTGTCTTCCAACAGCGGGTTGTCAATGGCTTGCGAAGTAGCGTCGGCCACGCGGTTGTCGCCGGAGCCAAAGCCTATACCCATGAGCGCGTCTCCCTGCCCCTTTATGATGGTTTCAATATCCGCAAAATCAATGTTTATGAGTCCTGTTTCTGTAATGAGATCTGAAATACCCTGCACGCTCTGGCGAAGCACATCGTCCGCTTTGAAGAAAGCCTCCATGATGGGCATATTCCGCCCCACGATGCTCAAGAGATGCTGATTCGGGATGACGATAAGCGAATCGACCCCTTCACGCAGTTTAGCTATCCCCTCTTCGGCGAGCTTCCTTTTATGGCGGCCCTCGAAATCAAAGGGCTTGGTAACGACGCCTATAGTCAACGCGCCGAGGTCCCGCGCCGCCTGCGCGATTATGGGCGCGGAGCCTGTGCCTGTGCCGCCGCCCATTCCCGCGGTAACGAACACCATGTGCGCGCCCCGCAGAACGTCCGCTATCTTTTCACGGTCCTCGTTAGCCGCCTTCTCGCCGATTTCCGGTTTGCCGCCCGCGCCTCTGCCTCCAGTGAGCTTGGAGCCTATCTGAACTTTGATATTGGCTTTACATTTGTTCAAATCCTGCACATCGGTATTTGCAACGATGAACTCAACGCCGTGCAAGCCGCATTCTATCATGCGGTTCACCGCGTTAGAGCCGCCGCCGCCCGTTCCTATGACCTTGATATACGCAGGAGTCGTGTTCAATACTTTCTCGTCTAAAACTTCGACGTTCATACATCTCCCCTCCCAAATTATATGATAGTTTACCTGTTTTTATAATTATTTTCAAGGTCTTTTTGCTTTTTTTCAGACGAAGACTGTTTAAATACTTCATAATGAGCGTTGTCCATAGTGGAATCGCGAGATAGCCTAGAGCGGCGTTTTGCAACGGATTCGATAAACCCCGAATCGTCCAGACGAACGCGCCGTCCGCAATTTAAACCGCGGAGGAGAATTCTTCGGGGATGGGCGGTAAACTCTTGAGTTCTTTTTTCTGATAGGCTTTGCGACGGTTTATGCGGCAAGCGGCAAGAAAATCCAACAAGGGCTTTTCCCACGAATGTCCTTGTCCGTCGGAGAAAAATTTCCTGTAGAGAGTCAAGATATGCTCGCGGATGAGAAGCGCGTCCTGTTCAGGGATTGTTCCGTCTGTGAAGAGGCGGGCGGTGAGTTCCTCGACTTCCCGCGGCGGGAAGAGCGCCTTGTCGAAACGGGAGAGCGCGTAAAAAGCCGCGGCTACGCAATTGACGCTATGCTGTTTCACGTAAAGTACCGATTCGGTAATAGCGAGCGCCCCGTCTTTGAGCTCCTTTTTTTGGCTTTCAAAGTCGGGCGCGGAAACCGCGAATTTCTCATACGCAAACGCGACCACCATCACGTGCAGGCTCGGTATGCACATAAGATGCGGGTCAAGAGCGTGAATCAGAGCGAAACGTAACGTTTTCAGATAACGCGGGCGTTTCGTAGTTGACATATGTTTCGCGTATACCTCCGCGGCAAAGGCGTACAATTTCCCAATAGACGCCACAAAGTCCGACGCTTCTTTTTTAAGCCCTATTTTCAACAAAAAACCTGCCGTCCGTATCCAAAACGCGATAAAGCCCAGATAGACGTTCACTTTTTCGGGCAGAAAAGGAATCTTGTCGTCTAGGACGTGGTCGACGTTTACTACAGGCGTATTCTGCAATAACTTCGCCTTATACTGCCGAAAGAAAAAATTATAAAAAATCTTTCTAATACAGGGCAGGCAAACTTTACTCGTTATTTTATCCCAAAAGAGCGAGAATATACAATTCTTAGCCGAAAGAGATGAAATTTTCTCTATTTTCTCCATTTTTCCTTGGTATGACGCGGGAAATACTATGATTTATCACTATTTTCCGTATCGCTGACCTTTCCTTTATTTTCTTTACAAAAGATAACCATATTTCTCTGTTTGTATCAAGGGGTTTTTGAGATGGACGATTAATGATATAATTGCAAAAATTATTTTGCTCCATTCACAACCGCGACGAACGCAGAAACGTCAGCCGTCTCTTACGTTCCCTCCTCGCGCCACGACGTTCCCGCTCCGTCTTGCCGTCCGAGAAAAGCGGTTGACAAAAAGCCGTATATACAATAATATTAAAGATAAGGAGATTTATATGAAGAACGTAACATTTATATTAGCGGCGGTCTACAGCGCGGCCGTTTTGTTTTTTTTCATGCGCCACCACCGCGGAGCGTTATATATCTATCGACTCGGCAGTTTCATCGGGCGCTTACGCTCACGCGGCGTCGGTCGTCGCAGACGAAAAGAATAAAATATACGATAGAAACAGCGCTATTCTTTACTATCTCGACGGCGGTATGTTGAATCATTACGCGGAGAAATACGACGAGTCTATCAGTCTTCTGCAAGACGGAGAACAGGGTATTCAGGACGCGTACACGAAGAGTGTAACGCAGGCGGCCGCGTCCTATCTCATCAACGACAACACGTTAGACTACGCGGGCGAAGATTACGAGGATATCTATATCAACGTCTTCAACGCGCTGAATTATTACTATAAAGGCGATGTGGACGGCGCTTTAGTCGAGATTCGGCGCATGAACGAGAAGCTGGAATACTTGTCTACGAAGTACGCGGCGCTGACTCGGAAGCTTCAGGAAGATGCGGCGAAGGACGGCGCCGCGGCGCAGGCTCCTGAATTCCAAATTTCCAAATTCGCCAACTCCGCGCTTGGCAGGTATCTGGGTATGCTTTTCTACCGAGGAACGGGCGGCGTGGACGACGCGCGTATTGACCGCGATTGGCTCAAAGCCGCTTACGTCAATGCGCCGGAGATATATAATTTCCCTCTGCCCGCGTCTGTAGACCAAGAATTGGATATACCAAGCGGCAAAGCGCGTCTTAATGTCATTGGTTTCGGCGGGCTGTCGCCAATCAAGCGAGAAAACGTAACCCGTATCCCCATAGGACTCGATTTGGGCGAATATATCAAAATCGCTCTTCCAGAACTGCAATACAGACCTTCACAAATAACAAGGATCGAAGTTCTTCTCGACAGCGGAGAATCGTTCTATCTTGAAAAGCTCGAAGATATGGAGGCTGTAGCGCGAGAGACGTTCAAGTCAAAAATCAGTCTGCTCACTCTCAAAACTACTCTACGCGCGACTGTCAAGGCTGTATCGGCAAAGGCGTCGAGCGACATCGGGGCTTCTATGTCTGACAGCGACGATTCCAACGTCGCCATGGTTGGCAATATCCTCAAGATCTTTGGCGCCATTGGCAAAGTATCAAACGAATTGAGCGAGCAGGCTGACCTCCGCGCCTCGCGGTACTTTCCCAGAACCGCCTATGTCGGCGGCGTAACGCTCGAACCCGGCGTGTATTCCTTTACGATAAACTATTATGGAAATGGCGATCTACTCGCGTCTATCAAAAAACAGAACGTGAAGATAGACGCGGGCCGGCTCAACCTCGTGGAAGCTGTTTGTCTCAAGTAATACGCACGCGAAGATTCGGAACATGGTCGTTTTATCGTAAGGCGTTGAGTATCGCTCTGCCGGTGATGTTGCAACAACTCATCACCGGTATGGTCTCCCTCATAGATAATTTCATGGTCGCGGGGCTCGGGGACGAGAGTATGGCGAGCGTCAACGTGTCCAACTATCTTACCTTTGTATTCATCGTCATCGTGAACGTGATGTGCGGCGCGGGCGGCATCTATTTGGCGCAGTTCAAGGGGGCGCGGGACGTCAACGGTATGCGGAACGCCTATCGGTTCAAGGTACTTTTCTCTCTGCTCACGGCCGCGGTCTACTTTGTCTTATGCTGGCTTATTCCCGAAAAGATGCTCGGCGCCATGACCGTCGGCAATAGAGCGCGTGAAGAAATCATCGGCATGGGCGCAAATTACCTCAAGATAACGTCCTTTACCCTTTTTCCGATAGCCTTGTCTTCAGCTATCGGAAGCGCTTTCCGCGAAACAGGAACGCCAAAAATCCCGCTAATCGTCTCCGCGGCCGCTACTTTGGTAAATACTTTCGGAAACTGGCTTCTGATTTACGGCAACTTAAACGCTCCGCGTCTCGAAACGCAGGGCGCGGCTATCGCTACGGTCATAGCGCGGTATTTCGAGGCCGCCGTCTTCCTGTTTTACGTGTATCGAAAGAAAACCAACTTCTTCACCGGTTTCTTGTCTTTGTTCAGAATCAGCGGGCGTTTGGTGAAGGAGATACTCTCAAAGTCTGTGATGATGTTCCTGTCGGAAATCTCATGGATAGGGAGCGAAACCGTTATGACCGCGCTCTACAACGGGCGGGGCGGCGCGGAAACGGTTGCGGGTATGGCGGCTGGTTTCAGTATAGCGAACATCTTGTTTCTGCTTTTCGGGGGCATTTGGACTGTGTCTGCGGTCGTTGTGGGCGGTTCTTTGGGCGCGGGTAAGCTCGACGAGGCGCGTCAAAAGGCTGTATGGATAAAGTCAGGCGCTGTGGTCGCGGGCGCGGTCGTCGCGGTTTTGGGCGCGGGGCTGGCGGTTCTGGTTATTCCTGCAGTGTTCTCGAATCTCACGGAGGCGGCGCGGCGTATCAGTCTGGGGCTTGTATTTGTGATTCTATGCTATCTGCCGCTCTGGTGTCTCCTGAACGCGCTGTTCGCCATTTCCCGTTCAGGCGGAGACGCGGCCATGGGTATGTACGCGGACGTATCGACGAGCTTCTGTCTGCTGATTCCGGGCGCTTTCGCCCTGGCTTTGCTCACCGACATGAGTCCCGTGCGGATGTTCGCGATACTCAAGGGAACCGACGCTGTCAAATACCTCATCGCCCGCTACTTTTTCAACAAGGAACGCTGGGTGCGGAATCTGACGGCGGGCAAGGGCGGATAATTCGCCGCCCAATTTAGATATTTTGTAATAAGCTCAATGATTCTATACAACAGGGATGTATATATCACAAACCTTCCCCGTCATACAGCGTTCGTCATAGAGTTCAAAGTCTATTCCATTGCCGTCAAACTCATATCCCGAATTGGGAAACCACTCCGAATAAATGTAATTCCATACCCCCTGAATTGAAGGCGGAAAATTCGCTTCGTCCACAGGCGGCGTCGTGAACACTGCATACAACGCTCCGGGAAGTGTACACACATGATACCCGTCGGGAACGTCATAGCCTTCTTTTACTTCAACTCCGACGACATATACGAACTCCCCGTCTTCTGAATTTTTGGGAAAACAAGCTCCGTACTCAGCGTGGCTTTTAAGAAAAGGTTCGCCGTGCAATTTCTTCGCTCTTCCGTCAGTTAAATATTCCCGCCAGAATTGTGGGATTTCTCTTTTGTTTTCCCCGTCTTTTGTCCTTGTTTTAAGGGCAAACCCTGCGAGCTTAACAGCTTCTCTCTTTAACGTCTTTGGTTCCATAACAATACCTCCAGTTACATATTGTTTAGTTTTTTGAAGTATGGGCGGCTTCGGAATATTGGATGGGGCGTGCATACGATATACTTCGGGAGGACAGCGGAAATAACGGCGGAACGCTTTTGAAAATCCTGAGTGCGTCTCAAATCCGTAATCAACCGCTATGTCGACTATGCGGCGTCCGGAAGCAAGTTCAGACGCCGCATAAGCGAGCCGCCTGTTCCTTACATATTCCATTATCGAATAACCGACTTCCCGATGAAACATCCTACAAAAATGATAGGGAGAAAAACCCGCTCGATTCGCCAGTTTTTCAACGCTCAATTTTTCCATGACGTTTGCGTCGATGTACCGTAGCATTTCCTGTAAAATTTCAATATAATCCAATTTGCGCCTTCCTTAACGATAATTTACAATCTTTCTATTTGTTTCGCTGTTCCAAATTTGCTTTTTTATATTCCGGGATTGCTATTATTCATGGATGTGGGCTGTTTCTAATGATTGATTGGTTGCAAACAAAATCTTAAAATCGTTCTGCGACGGAGATTCTCTAGAAGGCATGAAGGCGGCGATTGTGGAGGATATAACCGTCTAACCCAGTTTCTCATGATGAACAACGGCGTTCACCACGAGGCTTGCGAGGATTAGACCTGCGCTTGCCGTTACGGTAACGGCGCTCCCATTGACGATCTTTTTAGACGCGCACCAGTCCATTTCGCTTTTCACCGAACAGAAGCACTGGGCGGAGCCGCAAGGGACGGCGGTCGTTCCCGCGCTCTGAGGAAGCCGTTCCGGGCTGAAGACCGCAGGGAAACGCCCGTCGAACCCGCGCTTACGCAATCCCTGTCTGACCAGGCGGGCTAAGGGACATCCATACGTGTCCCAGACGTCCGCGACTTGCAACCGTGTAGGATCCAACTTTTGCGCCATTCCCATCGAGGAGAACAAGGGAATCCGAAACTGAAAGGCCGTTTCAATAAGGTCGAGCTTGAACGAAAGGCTGTCTATTGCGTCTATGACATAACCCACGCTTTCTATGCCGAAGAGCGAGGCGTTTTCCCTGCGGAACACGGCTTCAAAGGCGTCCACTGCGCAAGAAGGGTTTATACTCAGCAGTCTTTCTTTAAGCGCGGCGACCTTAGGCTTGCCCAGGTTTTCGATCACTGCTTGGGTCTGACGGTTGATATTGGTGATACAGACCGCGTCTGAATCCACGACGCCGATGCGCCCTATACCGCATCGAACGAGAGCCTCCGCGGCCCAGCTGCCCACGCCTCCTGCGCCGAAGACCAAGACCCGCGTACGCGACAACGCGTCCAAAGCTTCCTGACCAACAAGCAGACCGAGTCGTTGAAACATCGGGTTCATTCTTTCACCTGATTAGAAACTCTGTCGGTTCAGGATGCCGCCAATGAAAAGACTATCCCCCAGATAGTTTTCTTTCTTGCCGTCAATTAGGATTTGTACGTTTTTAACCGTGGGGAATTCGGTCGCGGTCCAAACTACCTGTTTAATCTGCGCCGCGTACCCCTCGGCCCCAAACGTATTGTAACGAAAATTTTCGTTGAAGCTAATATAGGCTGTTTCGTTTTGTATGACGGTGGAGAGAAGCTGTGTTCCGTCTGGGATGAAGGACACGAGCCCCTGTTGGCGTTCTTGGGTTGAAACGCCTTCAAGCAGGAAGGAGAGCAGGACTGTGAGGGGCGTTTTTGTGCGGGGGATTTCCTTTCCCACCGCGGTTTGGACCAGGTCCCCATTCTCGTTTATTCTGACGAAGTAAAGGGTTGCGGTTATGACCTCAGGCGAAGGAGGGCTTGGAGGGGAGCTTTCCTCTTGAGTCGAGACAGGGGGTTCTTGGACAAGCGGTTCCTCGACCGCCGCGTCTTCCCACAGTTCTTCCACGTTTGACGGTTCGTCAAGAGTCTCTTGGGGAGTCGGCTTATTGATCAATGGTTCATCCGTCTTCTTCACGAACCAGTAGGTGAGATTACGGGGCAATTTTGAATTGACGATAGTCTGCCGAATCCGTTCATAGTTGACGGCCGTCATTCCTATTAGGAAGAGCAAGAAAAGCGTCCAAAAAATGATGCCCGAATGAATATTCTTCAAAAACGAATCTCCTTTATTTTGCTTCAAAGTATCACGATGCGGGACTTGGTGAGGACTTCAGTTCCGTCTGGGCCCAGTATTACGTCGTTCTCTAACCTGCAACCGCCCAGACGCGGGTCATAGAGACCTGGTTCAATGGTAAAGACCATACCTGTTTTCAGAATCTCATAATTATCTACGCGCGAGTTAATGAAGGGTTCCTCATGTACATCGAGTCCCAGCCCATGCCCGAGCCCGTGGGGCAAGATTCTACCCACAGATGCGAACAGTCCATCCACCGCCGCGGCCGCGTCCCGAACCGACGCGTAATCCCTCACGTGAGAGAGCGCAAGGTTGTAAGCGGACTCCACCAAATCGAGAAGTTCTTTTTGTTCAGAAGACGCGTCGCGAGCAAAGGTCATGGTAACGTCGCTTGCATAGCCTTGATATTTCAGCCCGAAGTCTAGAATGGACAGACCCTTCCCTGCGAAAAGCGCGTCCGTGTAAGATGGGAACGCATGAATCCCGAAACTCCGTTCGCTCCCGGCCGCCAGAGTTTCGAAGCTTGACCCTTCACAACCGCGTTTGCGAGCTTGGGCTTCAATGAAGAGGGCGACGTCGGCTTCTGTTTCGAGAACGCCGTCTCTGACATTGGTCTCTATAGAATCGAGCAATTCGTTGGTCAATTCCGCAAGGCGTCGGTATATACGGATTTCAGACTCGTCCTTAACGGCCCGGAGGGCTGACTCGCGGGCGTGTATCCCTTTGTTACGGCAGATGATTTCGCAGTTAGGCAACGCGGCCGCGTATTGGAGGAATAAGGGGTATGGGGTTGAAGGAGGGACTTCAACGCGAGGTCTACCCCATAAGCCGTCCAGTCCGAAGTAGGATGCCGACTTGACAAGAGCTTTGACCGGCTCCCGTCCGAATTCGTTATAAGGGATTATAGCGTCCGCATGGGCGAGCTGGTTCGCAAGATTGACGTCCCAGGGCGCAAGCAAATTTCCTTTCTCTGGGTTCAGGAAGAACAAGGCGTCAGAAGGGTGTCCCGTCAAGTGTCGGATGGACGAGTCCCGCCGACACTCTTTGTCTTCGAACATGAGTAGGGAGATATTTTCCGCTTTCATAGAAAGGCAAAGTTTTTCCCAACGTGTTTCGTATATATTCATAACAGAGTCTAATATAGCGTAGTGAGCGTTTTTTTTCAAGTAAAGTTCCTCTATAAAAAGAATCATGAATGAAGACTCTCTTCATGCGTCCGCCTCTTGACAGTATTCCGACAGACTTTTCGCGTCTATGAAACTTCTTATTTGTGAAATGCGGAGGCGGTCAGCGGTATTCTGGGATGGGGGTCTTGTCAAGAATGTCTTCTATGATGCGGTCTGGCTCCACGCCGCGGACTATAGACTCCGAAGAGAGGAGTAGACGTTGGCGGAATACAGGCAGGGCTTGTTCCTTCACATCTTCCGGCACGACGTAGTCTCGTCCGCGGATGGCCGCGCGGGACTGACTGGCGCGGTAGAGGGCGAGGCTTCCTCGTGGAGATACGCCTATACGGAGCGCTCTTTCCTGTCGAGTCGCGTGCACAAGCGCAAGCAGATAGCTCTTCACGGTCGGGTCCACGTGAATCTGGGTTACAGCCTCTTGCATAGATGGTATTTCCGCCGCGCTAGCCACAGACCTGAGGTCCCTGACAGGATGGACGAGGCGGCGTTGGTTGTCGAGCATGACGCTCTCCGCGTCCGGCGGCGGGTATCCTATAGACAGAGAGAGCAAGAACCTATCCTTCTGGGCTTCAGGCAAGGGGAAAGTGCCTTCGAACTCCACTGGATTTTCCGTAGCGATTACGAAGAACGGTTCCGGCAGTTTCAGACGTTTTCCATCTATACTGATTTGGGACTCGGCCATGGCTTCGAGCAGAGCGGACTGGGTACGGGGTGTTGCACGATTGATTTCGTCCACCAATACGAACTGGTTGACGATGGGTCCCTTGCGGTACACGAAGCGTCCTCCGGACTTCTCGTCCTGTTGCCACACCGATACGCCGAGAATATCCGAAGGCAGAAGGTCCGGCGTACATTGGATACGAGAGAAACTCAAGCCAAGACTTGCCGCAAAGGATTGAGCTAAAATGGTCTTCCCAGTACCAGGCACGTCTTCCAGCAGAACGTGACCCCGCGCGAGAAACGCGGCCGTTACTGCGTCCACAACGTCCGTCTTACCCAGGAATACTTTTTCTATGTTGACGCGGATACTCTCCGCGAATTCCTTGATTCTCACTTTCTCCTCCAAAAAAACCGTTTAGAGTACGCTTAAATGTCCCATATTCTTGATTCGCTCCCGGAATACGCCGAGATTCGCCCGTGAAGGGAATGCCGCCTGATGGGATAGTTTTCATACCGCTTATACTATAGCCTCGGCTCGATAAACTGTCAACCGCATAGCGTATGGGAGGCGTGTTTTTCATAGCGGCGGTGGCGACAGTAAACTTTTCGCCGCGCTACTACGCGGGAGTCTCGCAAACGGTGTCAGACGCTTTCAAACCCCGCTCATTACGTCTAACAAACACCGTTTTGCGGTATCTGACACCGCAGCGCGTGGCGGGTGTCTGACACCGTTTGCGAAGGCGCATGGCGCGGAAGTGTCTGACTCTTTTCGGACAACAACCATTGAGAAGTCGTCCAACAGGCTTGCCTGTGAACACGAAACATAACGCGCCCCTTTTTTTCAACGGGCGCAGTTAGCAAATTCGTCTGGCTCCCTGTCTTGACGGCATAACTTGCGAGGACGCGCCGCGGCGATACTTGTGTTTTATCGTTCTTTGGCGTATAATAAGACTATGTTTATAGATTATACAAAATCGGCTCTAATTATTGTTGATATGCAGAATGATTTTTGTCCCGCTTATACCAATAAGCGCGGGGAAAAGACGCCGCGTGGGGCGCTTGCCGTTGACGGGGGCGCTGAAATTTGCGCGCCGCTCAACGCGCTGTCAAAAAGGTTCGCGCAAAATGGAGGCAAGGTCGTGGCAACCAAAGATTGGCATCCTAAGGGGCATATGTCCTTTGTTTCGTCTTTTCCAGGCAAAAAATTCGGCGACACTGTTGATTTCGGAATTACAAAGGGCCAGGTCTTGTGGCCTGACCATTGTGTTCAAGGAACGCCTGGCGCTGATTTTCACGAAGGCTTAAATATCGAATCAATTAACCTTGTCATCCACAAGGGATACCGAGTAGATTTGGACGCCTATTCGACTTTTTTTGAAAACGATAGACAAACCTCGACAGGGCTTGACGGTTATCTGAGATCGCTCCTTATCACCGATATCTTCATAGGCGGACTTGCAACCGATTATTGCGTGCTCTATTCGGCGCTCGACGGACTAAGATTACGCTACAAAACCTTTGTACTAACAGACGCCACCCGCGGTGTGGAGCATCCCGCAGGTTCTACGCAACATTCCCTGAACGTTATGAAAGTAAGCGGAATTAACTTAATAACTTCTCAAGACGTACTAAATGAGGAATATAAAGAATGAATTCCGCTCTCTTAACGGATTTTTACGCTCTCACTATGGCGCGCGGCTTCTGGAAAAACCGTATGGAAGGCGAAAACGTCTTTGAAATGTTTTTCAGACGCCACCCTTTCAACGGCGGTTTTTCTATTTTCGCAGGGCTTGAGACGCTCTTAAATAATCTGAAGGACTGGACCTTTTCCGAAGACGACATCGCTTACCTGAAAAGTCTGGGGTTTTTTGAGCGGGAGTTTCTCGCCTATTTAAGAGACTTCCGTTTCAACGGTTCGCTTTGGGCTATGGACGAAGGAACGGTGGTTTTCCCGCAGGAACCGCTTATCAGAGTGCAAGGCGACATCGTTGAATGTCAATTAATAGAAGCTATGCTTCTCAACATCATAAACTTTCAAAGCCTCGTCGCCACAAAGACCGCCCGTATCTTCCTCGCCTCTGGTAAGGGATCCATCATGGAGTTTGGACTACGCCGCGCGCATGGACCGGACGGGGCGATGAGCGCCTCGCGCGCCGCCTTCATAGGCGGAGCGCGAGGCACAAGCAACACGCTGGCAGGCAAGGTCTTCGGCATACCATCGCTTGGAACCATGGCTCATTCATGGGTCATGGCTCACGACAGCGAAGAAGAGGCGTTCTCCGCATACGCGGACCTTTACCCGAACAAGACCGTTTTCCTTATTGACACCTATGACACCCTGAAAAGCGGCGCGCCTAACGCCATCAAGGTAGGGAAGAAACTCCTCGCAGAAGGGAAAAACTTCGGTGTGCGGCTTGATTCTGGGGATATTCACTACCTCTCTGTGAAAGTGCGGGATATGCTCGACGCGGCTGGATGCGAAAAGGCGACTATAACCGTCTCAAATGAACTTGACGAATACATCATTGAAGCCCTCGCCAACAGACACGCGCCCGTCGACACATGGGGAGTAGGCACCCACATGGTAACAGGCGGGGGCGAGTCGGCGTTCGGCGGCGTTTATAAACTTGCGGCGCGCGGCAACGGCGCAGGCGGCTTCTCTCCGTCCATGAAGTTCTCCGACAATCCCGAAAAAACCACGACCCCAGGCATAAAGCAAGTGTGGCGCATCAAAGACTCGTCAGGCATGGCTGTAGCGGACGTGCTTGGACTTGAAGGGACGGACATTCTGGAAAAGGGAAAACATTACTCGTTTTGGCATACTTCTGGCGATTATCGGCGTCTTCGCCACTACTTGGACGGAAGCGCGACCCCTCTGCTCATAAAGCGCATAGAAAACGGCAAGCGCATAGCGCCGCAGGTGAAATTAACGGAAATACAGAGAAAGACTCAAGCCGAACTCGACAACTTTGATGCAAGTTACAAACGATTTTTAAACCCTCACGTCTACAAAGTGTCAATCACGGAAAACCTCCGCAACCTAAAACTGGAACTCATAAAACAGTTCTTGGGCGAGTAGTCTGCAGACGCGCTCGGTTAAGGGCGGGAAAGCAGAACGTCTACCGCGGAGCTTGAGCCTATACGGGAACAGCCCGCGGCGAGAAAGGCGATGAAAGACTCTTTTGTTCGTATACCGCCCGCCGCCTTGATTTTCACATCCCGCCCTATATGTTTCTTGAACAGAGCGATGTCGTCAAGCGCCGCGCCCGCGCTTCCAAAGCCCGTTGACGTCTTGATGTAGTCCGCGCCCGCGTTCGCAACAGTTATGCAGAGACCCTTCTTTTCCTCCTGCGTGAGATAGCAAGTTTCCACAATCGCCTTGAGAATCCTCTCTCCGCAGATACGCTTCAGAGCGGCGATTTCCCGTTCAACCGCGAGAAAGTCGTTGTTTTTCACAGCCCCGATATTGATAACCATGTCTATTTCAGAAGCTCCGTCCGCCAAAGCCTCTTCCGTTTCTCTTTCCTTTGCGCTTAAAACGCTGTATCCCAAGGGAAACCCGACGACGGCGCATAGGTTTAGCGCGGGAAACGCCGCGGCGGCCTGTCTGACATAACTCGGCGGAATACAAGCAGACGCCGTCTTGTAGACAAGAGCCTCGCCGCAGACCTTTTCAATTTCAAGCCATGAGGCGGACGCCTTGAGCAAGGTGTGGTCAACGCGCCTCAAAATCTCTTCATTAGTCACAGAAATAAATTCCTTACTAGATTTCAAACCGCGTTTCCAAGAAATCCCTTGCGCCGTTCAAGAAGGATCGCCAGTCAAGAGCTTTCTTCGTTTCAAGTTGCAACCGCGTTATCGCGAGGAGACCCTTACCAGTATTGACAAGGATACCGTCTCGTTTGTCCGCGCGGAGAATGAACCCTGGCGCGCCTAACGCCTCCGTTTCTAAAGAGCGGGCTTCCAGAATGAAAAGCCGCGCTCCATTATGCCGCGTCCAAGCCATGGGGCGGGGATTAAAGGCGCGGACGCGAGCGTCAAGGACCCGCGCGCTCATCGTCCAATCCACGCGGGCGTCTTCCTTTGTGAAGGCGCGGCAAAAAGTAGCGTCCGCGGCGTCTTGAGACGTATAGGTTATAGAACCGGTCCCAATACCCACAAGCGCCCTTTCCAGCAAGTCCGCGGCTTTTTGCGCCATGATTTCGCTTAAACTCGCAGTGTTTTCTCGTCCTGTGAGGAACATTTTCTCTTGGAGAATAATATCGCCGCTATCCATTTCCCGCGCCAGGCGTTGGATACTGATACCAGTTTCCGCGTCCATGTTGAGAATAGCCGTTTGGATGGGACTGGCGCCGCGGTATTTAGGCAAAAGGCTTGGATGGACGTTGATACCCCCAAGCGGGAAAAGTCCTAGGAACTTGGGACCGAATATACGCCCATAAGCGAAGGACACGAGCAAGTCTGGGCGCAAGACGCCGACAGCCTCACGCGCGGACGCGTCAAGTTTTTCCAGCTTGAGAATAGGCGCGCCTAATCGAGAAGCGGTTTTACCCACGTCGGTCGCTGATAGTCGGCGACCTTTACCATTAGGAGCGTCTGGGTTTGTCAAGACGCCTACAAGCTCGCAGACGTTATTCGAGAGGCTAAAGACTCGCTCAAGCGCGGGAACCGCAATAGACGGATTTCCCGCAAACAAAACGCGCATTACCGCCTCCTTTTATATTTGGCGACGACCCTATTTCGTTTTGGTTCTGATAGTCTATCTATAAAGAGAACGCCCTCCAAATGATCGTATTCATGCAAGACGGCCCGCGCCAGAATACCGCTTGTCTCCAGCGTAAAAGCGCGTCCCTTTTCATTCCACGCCTGTAGTTTGACCTTTTCGGGTCTGACGACATCCGCCCACACGCCGGGGATTGATAAGCAACCTTCTTCATATTTAGACGTTTGTTCAGAAGTCTCCAGAATGGACGGATTAATGAACACGCGCGGTTCGTCCCCCGTCACGTGAGTCACAAAAATCCTCTCCATGACGCCGACCTGCGGGCCGGCAAGCCCAATACCCTTGCCTTTGTGCATGAGGTCTATGAGTTGATCCGCGAGCCTCGCGGTTTCCGCGGTTATGTTCTTGACAGGAACGGCTTTTTGTTTAAGCGCTTCATTCCCCAATAATAGAATTTCCATGTTTATATAATATACAAAAAAGCGGGTAATCTCAATACCGCCTCGCTAATATCCGCCTTTTCGTAGCGATTCCAGTAAAGCGTCGATACTGATTATTATATCGCGTATCCTGCAAGGATGGCTATTCCCAAAGTGTCTGGACCCCTCGCCCACGCCCTCGGTGTCAGACACTTTGGGTGCCAGACACCGCTCTGTCAACGCCCCGTCCATAGCTTGCCGTCGTAATATATTGGCAATCTCTTATACTTCCTTAATAAGCCTTACGGGAAAAGCGGCGGGAACGATAAAGCGCTCCTTTAAAACGGCTGTGCGAGGCGAAACCCGATACGTTTATGAAAATGCGGTCGATTCTCCCTTTAGACAGTCGGTTCAGTTCACCATTTAAGCTTTGACAGGGACGCGTTAGCCGCTGTTTTTACTTTTTCGGAATAGTCGAGATAGTCCCGAATACGGAGCAGGTCGTCAAAGGCAAGCTTGTCGCCGATTTCGCCTAAAGCGCGGACAAAGGCGATAACGATGTCTTCGTCGTGAGGGATTTTCTGTTCAACTTTGGAGTTGATCAATCCTAGTTGTAAGGCGAGGGTTTTTGCCGCGTCTGCGGTTCCCATAGCGCCCAGAAGGTTTATAGTATCTATGAATTGGGTTTTTGTTGCGGACGCATTCACATAATCGGTCTGCACACGGTAGAAGCGCTTGACGGCTATGTCGGACGCCCGTACCCACTTTAGGTCGGTCAAGACCTGGGCAGACTGGTAGCGTAAATCGTCAATATTACTTCGTGTATCGTCAAAACCGGCTTCCAAAGCCGCTTGCGCCAGTTCGCCTTTGTCAAAATCAGTCAGTTTCTTGCTTTCCATGCCTAGCCGAAAGGCGATGAGTTTCTCTGATGGTAGAGCCGCGGATTCTGTTGCGGGATTTGTTTGGACGACGTCCAGTAAAAATTGCTTGAAGTCTCCCGGTATTTCGTTCAGGCTCGCGTTCGCGGTTTGCAAGATTTCTTCAGGATAAGAAAGGGAAAGCGTCGAAAATAATACCAAATACGACGACGCGTCTCCAATCTTGCCAATAGCGGCGACAGCCGCTTGAATTACCGGATAATTAACGGCCATGTCGGAACTAAACACGGCGTTTTGATTCGCAGCGTTCTGATTCGCAAGGAATTGATTCAAATTATCCACGATTTTCGCGTTTCCTTTGCCCAAATCCCCCAGCGCGTTGAGGATTTCCACCCGCGCCAAAACATCTTCGTATACGGAAAATAAATCCCACAGCGTTTCAGACGAATCCTTATCGCCAAATTCAGCCGCTCCTTTGGACGCGACGTTTATGAGGTTTATCATGTCCGGGTCGTCTTTCATAATCTCCCCGTTCCAAAGCGCGTAATTAAGGGCGAAACCGCAAAGACGTCCCATGAACTCCTCGGAGCGCTCGTCGAGCGCCGCGTCGCGCAATACTCGTACCTTACCCATTGAATCAGCCTTCACAAAACTTCGCTCATAGGACATGAGTATTGAATCTTGAGCCGCCAAGTGATAACTTAAGAGATAAAAGGCAAAAAACAAAATTCCTTTTTTCCCTTTCTTATAGATACAATGCATCTTTCCGCCTCCTTATATAAATACGTCTATAACGTCTCTGAATTATATTGAAATATTTTTTTTAATATTGCAATATGAATTATGGTGAATATCATAGAAGCTCTCGTCTTATACGCGCTTCTTTTCTTTCCCCGCTACGCGGGAACTCCCGCGTCTATTCCGTTCTCCGTCGGGCGGGAGTTGTCCCGCGCCTTTATCTACAACACACCCGCTTTTCTCCTCGTCTTTTACCTGTTAAATGGGAATAGGTTCCGTAATAAATCGGAAAATATCGTTTCTCTACGCCATGGCTTACGGTCTTTTTTGACCTTCTCCATTGTCTTGCCTGTTCTGAGCTTGATTTCAGTCTGCGCGTCCGCCGCGTCTGGCTTTTTCTCCCCCGCGGCTCCAAGCCCTGCGTTGGAGAAGCCGAGCGACGCCGCGGGATGGCTCGTCCTCACTGTCGCCTGTTTAACCACAGGGTTACTCGAAGAAACCTTCTTCCGCGTCTATCTCCCGAAACGTTTCTCAAGCGCGGGCGCGCCTTTGAGCTTTCTGCTCTCAACCGCGCTCTTCGCTTTGTCCCACCTTTACGAAGGTCCCTGGGGTATGGCTAACGCCTTTCTAGCGGGGCTTTTCCTTTGCGTCGTATTCGCCAAGACAAAGAACCTCGCTGGCGTCGCCGCGGCGCACGGCGTTTATAACTTGCTCGTCTACGCGGCGAGTTAGCGATTCGTCCGTCATTGATACAATGCCGAAATAAGCGCGACCATGCTGCGGGGCTTCATAATATAAACGCCGTTTGACGGCAGGGGTCTCTCAGTTCCGGGCGTAAGTATGTCGTCGGGAGAAGGCGCCGCGGTGTCAATGGCTTGTAACCATCTCTTCCCCTTCGGCGGTTCGCAGACCTTGAACGGCGTCTGTTGTCTCCTCGCGTTGAACATGATGAAGAAGTCGTTGTCGTCCCGGTCAGCCAAGATTTCGGCTTTGCTACCGTCAAGGCGAAACGCTAGACAGCCCTCTATCTCGTCCCACTTCGGGGTTTGCCCCTTTTCGTCAAACCAAGTTATGTCCGGCGGCGCGTTGTACTTGCCGTTGGCGCCTGTGAAGAACTCAGGCCGCATGAACCCCGGATGCCGTAGTCGAAAGGCTATCATCTCCTTGACGAAACGAAACATGCCCTTGTTCTTCGTCAGCAATCGCCAATCAAACCATGATATTTCATTGTCCTGGCAGTATGCGTTGTTGTTGCCCTGTTGCGTGCGTCCGAATTCGTCGCCTCCAAGTATCATGGGCGTTCCTAATGAAACCATGAGCGTGGCGAAGAAATTCTTGGCGAGTCGTTCTCGTATGTTTTTAACGACCGCGTCGTCTGTCGGCCCCTCGACTCCGTTGTTCGAGCTGTAGTTGTTATCCGAGCCGTCTCGGTTGTTTTCGCCGTTCTGCTCGTTGTGCTTGTAGTTGTAGGAAACTAAATCCTTGAGCGTGAATCCGTCATGACTGGTAATGAAGTTGATGGAATGAAAGGGTTTGCGCCCGTCTCTTAAGTAGAGGTCCGAACTGCCCGCTATGCGCGTCGCCAAATGCCGGGTCTCATGCGGGTCCCCGCGCCAGAACTTACGCGCCGTGTCCCGGTACTTGTCGTTCCATTCAGCCCACCTTCCGCCCGGAAACCATCCTACCTGATACGCGCCGCCCGCGTCCCAGGCCTCGGCTATTATCTTCGTGTTCCGCAATATGGGGTCTTCGGCGATGCCTTCCAAAACAGAGGCGTTCTCCATGAGCGCGCCGTGCTGATTCCGTCCCAGAATCGAGGCTAGGTCAAAACGAAACCCGTCTACATGCATCTCCACAACCCAGTAGTGTAGGCAATCAATGATGAACTTATGCCCTACCAAGTTGTTGCAATTAAACGTGTTGCCGCACCCGGAGTAGTTCTTGTAGTAGCGTTTGTTTTCGTCAAGCGTGTAATAGATGGTGTTGTCCAATCCGCGAAACGAATACGTGGGTCCGAGTTCGCTTCCCTCCGCCGTGTGGTTGAAAACCACGTCGAGAATAACTTCAAGACCGGCTTTGTGTAATTCCCTGACCATCTCTTTGAATTCGCGCACCTGCGCTCCGGGCGTTTTGTCAGAGGCGTAGATGTTCTTCGGCGCGAAGAAGCTAATGGTCGAATAACCCCAGTAGTTCTTCAGTCTCTCGCCTGTTCGCGGATTCATTACCGTAAGCTCGGCCTCGTTGAAGTCGTGAATCGGGAGAAACTCAAGGCTTGTAACGCCTAACTCTTTGAAGAACGGAATCTTTTCAACGACGCCCTTGAACGTCCCCGGATGTTTAACATTCGCCGATGGGTGTTTGGTAAGCCCTTTGATATGGGTTTCGTAAAGCACGCTGAAGCGAAGCGGGTAATTCAAGGGAACGTCCCCTTGCCAGTCAAACTCGTCGTCGATTACGATACAGCGGGGTTGCGTGGAGAAGTTTTCCTCGTAAGAAAAAGAGAGGTCCCGCGCCGGATCGTCCGGGTCATAGCTGAACGCCTTCTTCCAATCCCAGTAAGCGAGGTTGGTAATGGCTTTTGCGTAAGGGTCGAGGAGAGCCTTGTACTTGTTGAAACGAAAGCCTTTTTCCGGTATATACGGACCGTCCGCGCCGTAAAGGTAGAGCGCTCCCGCCTTTAGTCCCGGAACGAAACAATGCCATATATCGCCTGTGCGGTTCTTCTGCGAGGCTAGAGGAAACGTCTTGTAAGCGCTGTCGTAAGCGTCGCTTTCGTAAAGTATAAGAATTATCGCGGATGCGTTTCTTGAAAATATTGAAAAATTAACCCCCTTATCTACCCAAGAAGCCCCCAGGGGAAGAGGGGCGCCGCTTTCAATTTTTTCTATCGCCGCTAAACACATATAATTTATTATATCATAAAAACGCTCTCTATTCTATAGTAAAGATTATATTTTTTGTGTAAGAGACTTGAATTTCTTCGGCGTATTCTTTATAATAATGTAAAAGTAATCTTAGAAAAGATTCTACTTCTATGAATAACGACGGTCTTAATTAAAGGAGAAAACTATGAATTTCTTGAAGAGAGGCGTTACGCTTTTTGGAATTGCGGCGATTGTCGCTGTGTTCGCCGCCTGCGGCGGGCAGAAGACGCAAACTATCAAAATTGGATTCAATATTCCATTGACGGGCGATTCCCCTAAAATAGGAGAAAGCGCAAAGAACGCGGGCGAGCTTATCAAAAAAGAGATAAACGCGGGCGACGGTCTCGACGTCAACGGCAAGAAATACCAGATCGAATTCGTCTATGTTGATAACGAGTTGAAGCCTGAATCCGCGATCCAAGCGGCTTACCGTTTGATAGAGCAAGAGCGCGTGCTCGCGGTAGTGGGGCCCGCAGGTTCGGGGCGCGCCATTCCCGCGGGACAGGTAAACAACGAGAGCAAGACGCCTATGGTTTCTCCCTGGGCGACGAATCCGGCGGTAACTAAAGACAGACCTTACGTGTTCCGCGCCTGTATTCTCGATCCGGTGCAGGCGCCCGCCGCGGTCAGCTTCGTCAAGGAACAGTTCCCGGCTATCGCAAATATAGCGGTACTTTATAACCTCGAAGACGATTATTCCAAGACACTGGCCGAATTGTTCCGCGACAACTGGGCGGCGACCGGTGGAACGATCGCGGCTTTTGACAGTTTCGGACAGAAAGACCAAAATTTTTCTGTTCAGTTGACCCGCATCGTCAATTCTAATGCGGAATTGCTTTATTTACCCGACTATTATAACCACATCGCTCTCATCGTTCCGCAGGCGAAGAGTCTGGGCTGGGGCGAAAAACCGATTCTGGGGAGCGACTCATGGGGCTCGGCCGACTTGTGGACGTTGAGCAAAGGCTCGGTCGCTGGTTACTACTTCACCGATCACTTCGCGGCGGCCGGCGCGACTGGTTACGTGAAGGAATTCATCGACAAATACCAGGCGGAATTCGGAGAGTCCCCAGACAGCGTCGCCGCTCTCTCTTACGACTCCGCAAACATCATCCTCAAAGCTATCCAGAACGCGGGCTTAACCGGCGATTTGCAGAAGGACCGAGACGCAATAAAGGACGCCATCGCCGCGTTGAGGGATTATCCGGGCGTTACCGGCGTGATGACGTTCAACACGGAGGGGGACCCTGACAAACCCGCGGTCGTGGTCCAGATTACGGAAGATGGGAGTTTCGCGTATATTGATAGCTTGAAGTAGGAGGTTTAAGAAGGGATTGGGGAATGAAGAGCGTTTTTAGCCTCCCCTTCAAGCGAAATGTTACTACAAAACATATTCAACGCGCTCCAATGGGGCAGTTTCTATTCAATGATAGCCCTGGGTTACTGCTTGGTTTACGGGGTTTTACGTCTTATCAACTTCGCGCACGGCGATATATTCATGTCCGCGTGTTACTTTGCGTTTTTTATCGCGACCGCGCTCGGCGGTTTCATTACACGTAACGGGGCGCTTCTGTTTGCGCTGACGCTTGTTTTCACTATGTTTGTAACGAGTCTGCTTGGCGTTTTCATCGAAAGAGTCGCCTACAGACCTCTGCGACAGAAAGGGGCGAATCGTCTCTACGTGGTCATTACCGCGCTAATGGTGGGTTTCATTCTGGAAAACGGCAACCTAGCGGCGCTTGGAGCGAGCGCGCGGCGTTTTCCAGACGTTATTCAAGAACATATCTGGAAATTCGGACCCGTCACGATCACGAATCTAAAACTCATGGTCGTCATAGCGGCGTTTACGGTTTTTGGCGTCTTGCAATTCATTGTGAAAAAAACTGTGTTGGGAATGTCTATGCGGGCGATTTCTTACGATAAATTCGCCATTCCCTTGATGGGCATACCGGTCAACCGCGTGATTGTATTCACCTTCGCGCTCGGCTCCGCGCTTGCGGCGGTCGCGGGCATCCTTTTTGGTATGTCCTATCCTGTGCTTGACCCATACATGGGCATGATTATCGGCTGGAAAGCCTTCATCGCCGCGGTCGTCGGCGGCATCGGCGAGATAAGCGGCGCGTTCATCGGCGGTTTCATACTCGGTTTCATAGAAATCTTCATCGCCGCTTTCTTCCCGTCCAGTTTCAAGGACCTCGTTTCCTTCATGATTTTGCTCGCTATCCTGGTACTCAAACCAACGGGTTTCTTCGGTACGGCAAGAACGAATAAAATATAGGAGGATAGGGAGGATGTCGGCGGCGAGCGGAACTTGGCGTTTTCAAGCGACGTTTGCCGACGGAAACTTCGCTCTCAATAAACATGACGCCAAGAATAAAAAGCGGATTCGTCAGTATCGCAATCATCGCCCTTGTGATAGGCGGAATTACGGCCATGGCCGCGATGGGAATCGTCAACCAATATGTACAGAGCGTGATAATGGCTATCGGGGTGAACATTATCTTCGCGGCAAGCCTTAACATCGTCAACGGCTATATGGGCGAATTCTCCTGCGGACACGCGGGCTTTATGGCGGTCGGCGCTTACGTCTCGTCCGTGTTGTCCCTGATTCTGTTCAATGAAAACAAATTCACAGGCAACGCGCTACTGCCGCCGGAAACCGCCATGTTTCTCTTTCCGGTCGTTATCGTCATAGGCGGAATCTTCGCGGCGCTCGCAGGGCTTTTAGTGGCCATACCCTCGTTTAAGACGCGGGACGACTACTTGGCGATCATCACGCTCGCGGCGAATTATATTATCACGTCCGCGATAAATAACTTGAGTATCGTAGGCGCGAGCCGAGGGCTTATGGGCATGAAGGGTACGCTTTTCGCCATGAACAATATAATTCATCTACCGTGGATGCTCGTCTGGGTGATGGTCTTTGTCGTGATTTCTGTTTTGCTGATTAAGCGGCTTATGGCGTCCATCTTGGGCAAGGGCGTCTCGGCAATCAAATACGACGAAGTGGCGGCTGAAATCATGAGCGTGGATACGAATCGGCTGAAACTGCTGGCGTTCATGTTCTCCTCTGGTCTCGCGGGCGTTGCGGGCGGTCTCTTCGCTCATATCTTGGGTTTTATCAATCCCGCGTCTTTCAACATAATGAAGTCCACCGAAGGGCTTGTTATGGTCTACCTCGGCGGCATGGGTTCTCTCTCCGGTTCTGTGCTGTCAGCAGTACTGTTCACATTCCTTTTGGAACTGCTCCGTCCTCTGCAAATCCTAAAATGGGTGTTCATCCCGCTTCTTCTGATTCTATTGATGCAGTTTCGTCCAGAAGGCATTCTCGGTCACCGCGAGTTGACAGACGTATTCCCGCGCTTGCGAATTTTCAGTATAGCCTATTGGCAACAGCATAATATATTGAAGAAGCGAGAAGGTATTTAGCGGCGTTTTTTCAAGCCGCGCCGACTCTACTTGACCCTTTATCTGTCGCCTATGGCATGGCTGATTACAGAAAACCAGATATATGGGCATTACGAGCGCAAAGAGAAGGTTATCCCGCTCGTTCTGTTTACAAACTCAAGGAAATTGACGAAAGATTCTATAATCGCGTATACCTCCTTGACGCGCGCGCGATTTTTCGCTATAGTCTAGGTAACGCTTAAACGCGTTTTACACGTCCGCGGTTACGAAGGCCGCGGAGCGGTACTGCATATCCTTTTGACCCGCGGAAGACGAACTTTCGTTTTAATCATGACGACATGAATAAAGCTACGATAGCAAATTTAAGAGGAGGCGCGTAATGCACATGGCTGACGCGTTGATTTCCCCGGCCGTCGGGGGCGTAATGTGGGCGGTTTCCGCTGGCGCGGTCGCCTATTCGACGGCGCGTATCAAAAAGACGAGCGCCGAACAAGAGGACGCGGGCGGCGGACTCGTCAGGAAAGCGAGTCTTATGGCTATGAGCGGCGCGTTTGTATTCGCCGCACAGATGATTAACTTCGCCATACCGGGGACCGGTTCGAGCGGGCATATAGGGGGCGGTATGTTGCTCGCCTGCCTTTTGGGGAGTTATCCCGCGATGCTTACCATAACAAGCGTGCTGGCGATACAAGCCCTTTTCTTCGCGGACGGAGGACTGCTTGCGTTGGGCTGTAATATCTTCAATATGGGCGTGGTCCCCTGCCTGCTCGTCTATCCGCTAGTTGTAAAACCCTTATTCCAAAAACGGCAAGCCGCTGGCGCGCGCGGAGGTTTTAGATACCTAACCGCGGGTTGCGTTCTTGGCGTCATGCTCGCCTTGCCCCTTGGCGCGTTCTTTGTGGTATTGGAAACGCTCGCCTCGCGCGTTACCGCGCTCCCCTTCTCGACGTTCTTGCTTCTCATGTTGCCGATTCACGTGGCCATCGCGGTGGGAGAAGCCGCGGTTACCGCGGCCATAGTCGCCTTCGTCGCGTCTAACGGTTCCGACGTCATTGAAAGCGCGGTCTCCAACGCCGGGGTCTCAAAAGCGGACGCGTTCAAAAGGATTCTCGTTATCCTGGGCGTCTGCGCGCTCGTTACTGGCGGTGTCTTGTCCCTGTTCGCGTCGAGCTACCCGGATGGGCTTGAATGGTCTATCGAGAAAATCACCGGCTCGTCGGACATGGAAGCGGAAGGCGCGGCGTTTGAACGCGCCGCGGCTCTGCAAGAAGCGGCCGCGTTCATGCCGGATTACGACTACCGCGCGGCCGGGGAAGAGGGATCCGCAAGCGGAGCAACGGTCGCGGGCGTGGTCGGTTCCCTCATCACGTGCGTCGTCGTGGGCGCTCTGGGCGCGGCCCTCTACCTGCTCAAACGGAAAAAAACCCCGGCCCTATGAATTCTATTCTTGCATCAGGCGCGGAAAAACAGGAAGACCGCGGCGGATTTCTGTTTCGCCTGAACGCCGGCGCGAAAATCGGCGCCACGCTTATCTACATCGTAACGGTTGTTTCGTTTGACCGCCACGTCGTCGGGCGGTTGACGCCCTTCCTGCTGTACCCGGTTTTGGTCGGGTCGTCCATGGGGCTTCCCCTTTCGGCGAATCTCAAGCGATTGTTGTCCGCCTTGCCGTTCTGCGTATTCGCCGGACTTTCCAATCTGCCGTTTGAACGGGAAACCGCGTTTGCGCTGATGGGAATTCGCGTCAGCTACGGAGCGGTTTCCTGCTGTTCGCTCATATTCCGCGCCGTATTATGCATTGAGGCGCTCATAATCCTGACCGCGACGACGCCGATATACGCGCTTTCCCGCCAGCTCCGCGCCTTGGGGACGCCACGAATTTTAGTCGTGTTGTTTGAAATGACTTACCGCTATATCAGTGTGTTGACCGCGGAAGCGCGGTCCCTGCATACCGCGTATACGCTGCGGGGCGGCGGACGGGGCGTTTCCCTACGCCACGCCGGAAGTTTTATCGGTTCGCTCTTCTTACGCGGTATGGCGCGAGCCGAACGCGTCGGCGTTGCGTTGAAACTGCGCGGCTATTCGGACGCGGACCCTCCCCCGACGAAAAAACCGCTCGAGCCCAGGGATGCGGCGTTCCTAGGCTCGATATGCTTTTTCTGCCTATTGTTCCGCCTTGTCGACGCGCCGTTTCTCATCGGGTCTCTATGGTTCGGCTTGTTCAAGTAAGCGCGTCGTACGCCCCGCAGACGACTTGCGTTCTTAACGATATTAGCTTTCGCGTGTCAAAAGGGGAAAGCGTCGCGCTTATCGGCGCAAACGGCGCGGGGAAGACTAGTCTCTTGCTTGCGATTACCGGTATCTTGCCAATCCGCCGCGGCGCCGTCTTCATCGACGGCGACGAACTTTCTAAACGTACCATACGAACCGCGCAACGCAAAACCGGTCTCGTGTTCCAGAATCCCGACGACCAACTCTTTATGCCTCGCGTGTATGACGACGCGCTTTTCGGGCTTCTCAACAGGGGAATCGCGGAAGAGGAGGCGGACAGACGGGTTCGGGAAACGCTCGATAGGCTGGGCGTAGGGCATTTGGCGGACCGTTCCCCGTTTCGTCTTTCAGGCGGCGAGAAACGACTCTGCGCGTTGGCCGCGGTACTAGCGATGGAACCAGAGGTACTGCTTTTCGACGAACCGACGGCTTTTCTGGACCCGAAAGCGCGGCGCGTCCTGCGCGCGATTATCCGATCCCTGCCACATACCAAGCTCGTCGCTACTCACGATTTAGACTTCGCCCAAGACCTTTGTTCCCGCGCCTTAATCCTCTGTTCAGGCGCGCTTGCGGCAGACGGCGACCCCGCGGCGCTCTTCGCAGACGCCCCGCGTATGACCGCGTGGGGCTTATAACAGGCAGAGCCTGTTTAACGACTTCCCAACGGGCGTTATCAGAAAGGAAGTTCTGCTGACCCAACTTGGAGTTTGTGAGGTTCGTGGTTCTTTCCCACGACGGAGCCGTCATTACAGGCGTATCCCGGGTTCGAGGAGCGAAGCGCCGAAGCAAGCCCGCAGTCCAAGTCGTTAAACAGACGAAGTCTGGCTCACGGGACTCCTAACTTGTTTATCATATTCGCCTGATAACCGGCTCCGAAGCCGTTATCAATATTTACGACGGAAATACCGGGGGCGCAGGCGTTCAACATACCAAGTAGCGCGGCTAAACCTCCGAAGGACGCGCCATAACCGGTTCCGGTGGGAACCGCGATGACCGGCGCGGACACCAGTCCCGCCAAGACGCTCGGCAGAGCGGCTTCCATACCGGCGACCGCAATGACGACCCGCGCTTTGCGGATGTCCCCAAGCCGGGAGAAGAGCCGATGTATGCCCGCAACCCCCACGTCGCAGATAAGTTCCGTCGCGCTGCCGAAAAATTCCGCAGTGCGTACCGCCTCCATAGCCACCGGAATATCCGAGGTTCCGGCGCATACGACCGAGATTAAGCCCTGTCGGTTACGCGGTTCGCAGAACACGCCGAGGGTAAGGACGCGCGCGGTTTCGTCGAATACCGCGTCGGGAAAGTCCGCGAGCGAGCGCGAGGCGAGCGCGGGATTCACCCTTGTTGCTAAAACCGGTATGCTCTGCTCGCGCAGGGACCGTATGATTTCAAGGGACTGGCTATCGGTTTTTCCCGCGCAGTATACGACTTCGGGGTAGCCGGTGCGCTTCTGGCGTTCCGCGTCAAGGTTCGCAAAGGCGGGAATCGGCGTATCGCTATTCCCCATGGACCGATTCCTCCCCGCGTATACGGCTTTCGGCCTGGTCCAGAGCGATATTGTTTTCCCGCGCAAGCCGCGCTCGGTCTTCGAACGCGACTTTTGAACGCGCGGCTTCTCCGCCCAGAAAGGCGGTCTTGACGCGGACAACGCCGAGCGGACTTTCCTTCCGTTCCTCGGTCCGCGGCAAAGAGAGGCGGTCGACTCGGAATTCGCGGAACCCGAGTGTAGAGGAATGGACGAAAAACGTCTCACGCGCCGCGGCGAGCGCGTTCTCTTCGCAGAGAGCCGCGACGAGGACCCCCGGACGGGATTTTTTCATGGTGCAGGGCGTAAACGTAACGTCGAGAACTCCCGCGGCGAAAAGCCGTTCCATCAAGAAGCCGAGCGCTTCGCCAGTCATATCGTCGATAGCGCTCTCAAGCTGAACAAGCGACTCGCGCGACCACGAGCTGTCGTCCAACGCCTCTTCGCGCCACGAGACTCTCAACACATTCGGCTTGTCAAGCTTACGGGTTCCGACGCCGTAGGCGGTTTTTAGTTCCGTGAACCGCGCGCGGGCGACGAATTCGTCGACGCAGGACGCGAGAATCGCCGCGCCGGTCGGCGTGGTCGTCTCTTCGTTGAAGCCCCCAGTCGTTACCGGCAACCCCGTACATATCTTAAGCGTCGCGGGGGCTGGAACCGGCAGAACGCCGTGCGCGCAGGTAACAAAGCCGCCGCCTAACTCAATCGCCGACGAGGTTATTCTGTACGGGGCGAGAACGTCGAGGCATAGGGCCGCGCCGACAATATCAATGATGGAATCCAACGCGCCGACTTCATGGAACGCAACCTCGTCAACCGGTACTCCATGAACCGCGGCTTCCGCCTCGGCGACGCGCGTGAAAATATCCAACGCCCGGTCTTTCGCTCCTTCGCGTAGGTCCGATTCTTGGATAAGGCGCCGTATGTCTTTCCAATGATTGTGTTCGTGGCGTTCATGGCGGCTCGCCGCATCATTGACCGTTACCATAGCCCGCGTTCCGGTAACGCCGCAACGCTCTTCGCGGCGGAAGTCGAGGGTCCATCCGTGGACTGGCAACTTCTGTAATTCCGCACGCACGTAATCGGCTTCGACGCCGAGATCGACCAGGGCGCCTAACGTCATATCACCTGAAACACCGGCGAAGCAATCAAAATGCAACGTTTTCATAGTTCTCCTTTTTTCTTTTGGTTTATACCCTTCAATGCCGCGTTCATACTACCGGTTTCATAACCAGAAAGTTCAAACGCGACATAGAGAAAACCGGCTTCTTTGATTTTTTGGGAGAGCGCGTCCAGCAGCGCGGTATCAAATAATTTGCTCCGTTCTTCCGGCGCGACTTCTATGCGCGCGAGGGCGCCTCCCTGTATGCTATGGCGGCGCGCCCGCGCCTGACGGAAGCCCGCGGCCGCGAGGACGGCTTCCGCTCGTTCAACCTCCGCGAGTTTTCGGACGTCGATAGTATCCCCGTAGGGGATACGGGAGGCGAGGCACGCGAACGCCGGTTTGTCCCATACGGGCAGGGAGCGTTCCTTTGCGAGCGCGCGGATTTCCGCCTTGGCGAGACCCGCGTCTCGCAACGGGCTTATCACGCCCAATTCCGCTACCGCCCGCAAGCCGGGACGGTAATCGCCTTCGTCGTCCGCATTGGAGCCATCCAACACGGCGTTGATAGCGCGTGTTTTGGCGTAATCAATAATCGCGCCGAACTCGTGTCTCTTGCAGTGATAGCACCGGTCAACGGGATTAGGAGCGACATCGGCTTCAATATCGGAATATTGTAGCAGTACGTGTTCGATACCGATGAGTCTCGCAACGCGTTCCGCGTCCGCGGCTTCGCTCGCGGGCAACATTGGGGAGACGATGGTAACCGCAAGCGCCTTCGGTCCCAGCGCGTCGAACGCGGCCGCGCAGAGCAAAGAGCTGTCAACGCCCCCGGAGAAGGCGACCGCGACCGCGCCTTTCTCGCCAATCGCGGAACAGAGGCGTCGGTATTTTTCGTTTTGCGTTTTCATGGCTCTCCTCTGATAATCCGTTCCTTTATCGCGTCCGCGGTCAGCTCTATCGCTTTGGTGAACGGCAGGGACTCGAGTCCGGGCAGGGTAAAGTGTTCGTTTTTCAGAGGTACTAATATCCGCTCGCCCGGAGCCGCGAAGACAGCGTCTACCATGGCGGACGTAATCTCACCCAGCATACTGTTCGGGATGACGATACCGATTGGTCCCGCGATAAAATCGCCGAGCCGTACCGATACCTTGACCGCGTTTTCGCCGGTCGCGCCTCTTGTCGCGCCTGCTTTGAGCATACGCTCGGTCGCGCCGGCGTTTGCGCCGAGCGCGATAATATCCTGCCGCTCGTCGAGTATTTCCCTCAAGCGTGAAATCAGTTGGGCGCCGATTCCTCCGCCCATACCGTCTATAACAACAATGGTTTTATTCATACTAAAATTGAATGGAAGTTCGTCTTCCGCAGTTTAGAGGATAAACGATTCGCTCCGCGGTCTTCGTAACCACGGGCTCATGGAATACGTCTTCAGACGTCGGATACGATAATAGCGGAAACCCATAATAATGTCAAGCCGACCGTCTCGCGCCCGCCCCTAGTTTTTGGAGAGGCGAAAAACGTTAAGCCCACTTGATACAATCGGGAAAATATGATTATCTTTCTGTCAAAGAAATATATGAAGAAATAAATGGATAAATTAACGATATTCAAGAATTTTCACATTGTTGACGAAGTAACGGATATGTTCGGAACGGTTATTGTTAAAAACCGTGTAATACAAGGGATATTTCCCGGATTCTCGTCTGATTTTAGAAAATTTGAGGCGGACGTAGTGATTGATGGAAAGAACCGTCTGACCCTTATGCCTGCGTTTACGGATATGCACGCCCATTTCCGGGACCCGGGCTTTCCCCAAAAGGAGACTCTTGAGTCGGCCTGTCTTGCCGCGCGCGCGGGCGGTTACGGCGCGGTTGTGTGTATGGCGAACACTAATCCGGTAATTGACGACATTGAAGCGGTAAACGTTCTGAAACGCCGCGCTGACGTCCTGGGACTCATCTCTCTTTATCCGGCCGTCTCCCTCACCCGTAACATGGAGGGTAAGTCGCTCTCCGCGGTTTTACAAGAAACGGAATCGCCCTTGGAAACCCCTATTCTTTTGCTCTCCGAGGATGGGAAGGACGTCGACGACGACGCGCTGTTTTTGTCCGCGCTGAAGGCGGCCGCGCGGCTCAATATCCCTGTATCCTGCCACTGCGACGCAGGCGGCGCAATAATGGCAAGAATCTTGCCACGCGCCGTCCGATCGCGGATTGCGGAGAACATTGCGGTGAAAAGGGCGGTAGAGTTTGGTCGAGAAGCGGGCTGTCGTCTCCATATCGCTCATGTCTCCACCAAGGAGTCTGTGGAAATAGCGAGTCGCGCAAAACGGGATTTTCCATCGTTCAGGATAACTTGTGAGGCGACGCCTCATCACATTGCGCTGACGGAAAAAGACGCGGAAGAAATGGGCGCCGAATCTTTCGGCAGGGTGAACCCGCCTTTACGCGACGAGGAGGATAGGCGGGCGCTCATTGAAGGCGTCATTAACGGTACAGTGGACGCCATTGCCACCGACCACGCGCCCCATACCTTTACAGACAAAGCCGAAGGCGCGCCGGGTTTTTCGGGCTTGGAGACGGCTTTCGCTGTGTGTTACACAGAACTCGTGAAGAAAGGTATTATCAGTCTCCAAAAGCTCTCTTCTTTAATGAGCGTTTCGCCTTGCCGCATTCTGGGACTGAAGGACCGGGGACTTATAAAAGTCGGGTTTTGCGCCGATATTGTCGTCGTGGATATAGAGGCGGAGTGGATTGTTCAAGGAGAATCGTTCAAATCGCGAGGGAAAAATACCGCCTTTGAAGGGAAGCGGCTGTTTTCCCGAATAATATTCAGTGGAATGTGAGAGAAAGGAGAAAATATGAATTGGAACGCGATATTTGAGGCGCTGGAGACGTGGAGGTCCGCGCTTAAGGCGCAAAACGAGGAGGATCCGGCTGTTACGGCCGTAGCGGAAACTTACCGCAATGACCCGTGGGCCGTGCTGGCGTCTACAATATTAAGCCTCCGTACCAAAGACGACGTTACTATGCGGGCCTCAAAGGCGCTCTTGGCAAAAGCGCCAGATTCCGCATCTTTATTGGCGCTTTCCGAGGAAGAAGTAAGTCGTCTTGCCTTTCCCGCGGGTTTTTACCGAACAAAGGCAAAGAACCTGCTTGCTATAGCGCGGATTCTGGGCGAGAAGTACGACGGCGCGGTTCCGGCTGACATGGACGCCTTGCTTGCCCTGCCTGGCGTAGGACGCAAAACCGCGAACCTCGTCATAACCGAAGCTTTCGGCATGGACGGCGTCTGCGTGGACATTCACGTGCACCGTATCAGCAACCGCGCGGGCTGGGTTAAAACCAATACCCCGGAACAAACCGAAGCGACGCTCCGCAAAGTCCTCCCGCGACCATTCTGGCGGCGTATCAATAACTTGCTCGTGTTTTACGGGCAACGACTCTGCCGTCCCGTCAGTCCTTTCTGCTCAAAATGCGTGATAAAAGAACACTGCGCACGGAACGGCGTGAGCAAAAGTAGGTAAAGGCAAAGTAAGTTGGATGATAAAGGGTTGACAGCGGCTTTCATACGTTCTGTCATTATTCTATAAAAAAACGCTTGCTTTTTTTTAATACCTATTATATGATATATTTCATGAAACGTTTAATAATAACCGCTCTTTTGAGCGTTGCGGCGTCGATTCTCTTTGCTGACGGCGACGCGGACTTCTACACGAATCAGTTTAACGCCGCGGGAACAGTGGTTGAACAACTCGCTGTTGTTGAATCGGCTGTTGAACAGAATACGGATGCAAACGCGTTCTACGCATCGGCGTTGAATCGTTTGCTCGCCGAGTACCCCTCCATTAAGACGGCTCAAGAGTTCGCCGCGGCCGATAAGCTGGCGCAGACTCTTGTCAAAGTTCTTGGCGAGGCGAAGTACACGGATGCGGCGTTAGACGTATGGAGAACCGTTACGGTGTTTTCTAATCCTGTCGTCAAGGCGGATTGTCTCGTTTACCTGGGCGCAATGCAGGCGACGGATTTCTTTCCGCAAGTGGTGCAGACGCTGAAGGATGTGAACGCTAAAGGTCCTGTCAATAGGCTTTCCGGAGAGCGGATAGCTTATGGAGCAATCGTCTCCCTGGCGAATTACAATGACCCGTCCGGCTATCTACCTGTATTTTTCGCGTCAAACGGGTGGTATTCAAACTGGGTGAAAAGACAGGCGAGTAGTACGTTATCTCAGCTACAGGACGACCCGACCGACCAACTCGTAACGGCCATCACGGACCCTGCCTACGCCTATGATCAGAAATTGCTTGCATTGCAGACTCTTGAGAAGTCGTCGACTACGGAGGACAATAAAGCGAAAGCCGCGTCTGCGGCTCTTGCCCAAGGCTGGCGCGGTTCTTCGCCGAATCCGGATATACAGAGCGATGTCGTCCGGATGCGGAAGCTCGCCATTTCGATGCTCGCTAAATATGGGACGTCGGAAGAGAACGCTACGGAGACAGTCGGTTTCCTGAACCGCTCCTATCGCTATGGCGCGGACGAAGAAGAACAGTTTCTTACCATAGACGCGCTGTCAAAGATTGCGACTGAGGACGCGATAAAAAACATCGGGGACTATATCACAGACATCAACGAAAGACGCGTCCGCAAGGTCTTCAATAAGATGGACGAACGCCGCATTCGCGCCCTCATTATCGGGGCCGGCAACACACACAGCCAGAACGCCAAACCTTATATTCAGTCCGTCCTCGGCATAGAGTGGACAAAACCCATCTTGAAACTCGCAAAACAAAAGATGGACGAGCTATGAAATAATCTAAAACTATAAATTAACATAAACTGCGCTAATTAAGTTTAGCGCAGTTTAGCATGGTCCGCGGCGTTCCCCCTCCAACT
>JAIRKH010000023.1 GCA_031260245.1 Treponema sp.
GTCTGACACCCGCCCGGGCGCCTGGAAAAAATGTCCACAGATTACGCAATTTTCGCGGTGTCTGACACCCGACAAAGCGTCAGGCGCCGAAGAGTGTCTGACAGACACCCGACAAAGCGTCAGGCGCCGAAGAGTGTCTGACACCCGAAAGCGCCTTGAAAAAACAGAAAAATACAATAATTTCCCCGAATTGCCTTGCTGTTTTAAGTTTAATATTATTAAAAGGAGTAAAGAAAATATGAAACTCGACGTTAGGTATGCGGAACATCCGGAAGAAGTTCAGCATTATGATACTAAAAAATTGCGAGAGCGATTTCTTTTTGAAAAAGTTTTTATCGAGGACGAAATCAACCTCTGTTACACTCACGTTGACCGTGTGGTTTTTGGCGGGGCGACGCCCGTTAAAAAAGAACTTAGACTTGGAGGCGGGAAAGAATTCGCGTCTGAGACTTTTCTTGAACGGCGCGAACTCGGAGTCATTTGTATCGCGGGAGAAGGCGCGGCGACCGTGGATGGAACCGTTTATCCCATGAAAAAAGGAGACGGTCTCTATATAGGAAAGGGGGTGAAAGACGTTGTTTTTGAGGCTGTCAAAAACCCCAAATTCTATCTCGCCAGTAGTCCTGCGCACAAAACCTATCCGACGGTATTTATACCTATAGAGAAAGCCAATCCCCGTAAGCTGGGCGACAAGCCAACTGTAAACGTCAGGACCATTTACCAGTATGTTCACCCCGCGGTATGCGAAAGTTGCCAGCTTGTAATGGGTATGACTGTTTTGGAGGACGGCTCTGTTTGGAACACGATGCCTTGCCACACCCATGAACGCAGAATGGAAGTCTATGTGTATTTTGACATGAAGCCGAATGCGGCGGTGTTTCATATACACGGCGCTCCGCAGGAGACTCGTCACATCGTTATCGCCAACGAGCAAGCGGTGATTTCGCCGTCTTGGTCGATTCATTCGGGAGTCGGTACATCGTCTTACACCTTCATCTGGGCGATGGCGGGCGAGAATCAAGACTTTGACGATATGGACAATGTTCAAACAACGAATTTACGATAAGGAGACACCATGAACAATCATTTTTCTTTACAAGGCAAGACCGCTTGGGTTACTGGAGCGTCTTACGGCATTGGATTTGCTATTGCAAGCGCGTTAGCCGAAGCTGGAGCGAACATCGTGTTCAACGACGTTGGTCAGGAGCAGGTTGACAAAGGTCTCACGGCGTATAAAGAGAGCGGCGTACCTGTGCGCGGCTACGTCTGCGACGTTACCGACGAGAACGCGGTGAAGGAAACAGTCGCCAAAATAGAGCGGGACGTCGGCGTGGTGGACATCCTCGTCAATAACGCGGGCATCATCAAACGTATCCCCATGACGGAAATGTCCGCGGAAGATTTCCGAAAGGTCATAGACGTGGACCTCAACGCTCCGTTCATCGTGTCCAAAGCCGTTATTCCTGGAATGATAAAGAAAGGCGGCGGCAAAATCATCAACATTTGCAGTATGATGAGCGAACTTGGGCGGGAAACAGTCAGCGCTTACGCCGCGGCCAAGGGCGGCTTGAAGATGCTCACGCGCAACATCGCCAGCGAATACGGCGCGTACAACATCCAGTGCAACGGCATAGGACCCGGTTATATCGAAACCCCGCAGACCGCGCCTTTGCGCGAAAGGCTGTCCGACGGCAGTCGGCATCCTTTTGACCAGTTCATCATCGCAAAAACCCCGGCCGCCCGATGGGGAACCACAGACGACCTCAAAGGACCCGCCGTATTTCTGGCGTCGTCGGCGTCTGACTTCGTGAATGGACATATTCTTTACGTCGACGGCGGCATTCTCGCATATATTGGGAAACAACCGTAACTTCACGCCCTTGCGCCTATGACGTCAGAAGCGCGCTGGTGGCAATAACGTTGCTGTTCAAGCCCAAGACGTTTTCCACGACAATATCCCCCACGCCGAGTTTTTCGTTAATGGTCAGACTGTTGAGAAACCGCATGACGTCGGGGATATTCGCCTTGGGAATTTCGCGGACTGTACGCACGGATAACATCGGCGTGGATGGAAATACGGTCTTGATCGTGGTCGTGAGCGTCCGCATAGGGCGCGTTATTTCCGCTTTTACGAATTCGGCGCCGCGTCCGCAAAAATTACCGCTGACGGAGCCGCTGTCGTTTACCGTCATTCTGCACCCATTGGGGCAGATAATACAAAGGATTTCCTTCATCAACAAACCTCTGTCCTGAAAATTCGCCCGGAAAGGAGAATGAGTTCTAGGCAAACGCCGCCCTTCGCCTAGTTCTCCTTTATCGCCCACCACAAGTCGCTGTAAACCGTAACGGTGAAACTATCCCCGTCGTTCATTCGCGGACTCGATTTGAACCGATACCCCTCGGCTTCTCCAGCTTCTTCTCTTTCCTTATCGGTAATCCGCGTCCCGTAGACTTTACCGTTAATATAAAATCTCAGATCCAAGTCGCTCGAAACGTTGTCAAGCCAATGAACAAAGCGCACGACGCTTTCGCCGGGTCTCAGCAAAGGTATCACGTCGTCCGCCGCCCCCCAAATGTTTTCTATATCGTGCTGCGATTTATTCATGAAAGCGACTCCCGCGCTTCCTTCTATATAGCACGCGGAAAGCGCCAGAACGGCGCAAACCAACAATGCGTATCTCATAACAACCTCCGTAAAAGAGGCGGCGCCAAGCCCCGCGGACAAAACGCCCCTCGCCTAGTTCTTCTTTATCGTCCAATAGTATTCGCTGTAAACCGTAATCGTGAAACGCTCCCCGTCGGTTATTCGCCGAAGCGGTTGGACCCGATACCCCTCGGCTTCTTCTATTTCCTCGCCAATCTCCGTCCCGTAGACTTTACCGTTAATATAAAACATCAGCGCCAAAACGTCCGAAGAAAGTCCATGAACAATGTTCGTAACGCTTTCGCCAGGTCTCAGCAAAGGTATCACGTCGTCTGAAGCCCCCCAAATGTTTTCTATATCACATTGCGATTTATTCACGAATGTAATTTCATTACTTCCTTCTATATCACACGCGGCAAACAGTAGAACGCTAAGAACCAACGGCGCGTATTTCATAGCTACCTCCACAAAAAGGGCGGCGCCGACCCTCGCGGACGAACCGGCGCCGCCTTCGCGCTAGTTCTTAACGACGCTCGCGGCTTGGAAGTTGTACAACGACAGATGGAATTCCCACCAATTCTTGCCGTCAGCCCCGTTGTCGTGCATACGATACCATAAGGTATCCCAAAGCTTTATCTTCGCGGACCACCACGCTATCTTAAACTGTAGATAGCTCGTTTGCTTTTGCGTGCCTACCACGGTGCGGTAATGCCAGTCCCATTTCCACTCTGTAAGAATCTTTTCAATTCTCGATGTACGCAAGGAGATAACGGGCAATTGGCGATTCCTGATTTCGCTGTTTATCACGCTCCACGAATGGGAGACGATAAAAGGGGTGCCGTAATGGGCGGACAAGCGGTACCTCCCGTTGGTCAAACGCCTCAAGCCCCCGTCAAGGGAGTTTCCCTCAAACCAATAGTACCCTTTAGGGCCTTTGCCTATGTCGTCTTCCACAGCTTGATAGTAAACGTCCAGTTGCGCTTGGTTGTTAGTCGTCGGTATGCCCGCATAGCCCGAAGCCGTCCCCAAGCCCAGCATGGTAAACGCGACGACGTTTGCACCGCAAATAATACCTCTAGGATGATACCACCCTCCTTTGTCGTACCAGGGCTTAAGCGTATAGGTTGAGTATTCGTCGACGACGCCCCGCGGCGTATCGGGGTCCTCGCCGAACGCTTCCAGCAATTCCTCCTCGGTCATGCTCAAGATGTTTTCGATTACCTCGTCTACCTCTTCCCAGAATTCGCCCAACTGCGCCTCCTTCTCGGCTTCCACTGCGATGTACGCGTCGAGCGTTTCCTGGTCCGTTATGCCGAACGCGGCAAGCGTCTCCGCGTCCGCAGTCTCGAGGAACTCCTTCGTCTTCATGTCCACAGGGTATTCCGTCGCGTCTTCCAGCCCGGTCTCCGCGTCCACAGCCCTGCTCGAGTTCGCCTGCCGCATAATCAAACGCCCAGGGTAGCCCGCGTCGACGAGCCTCCCACCCCCGCCCCGTATAGACCGGGCGCCGTCCTCCGCTATTTCCTTCGCAAAGGGCAGGATGTATTGAACGGGCGCGCCCTCGCTTTTCTCCGCGACGCACGTAATCGCGCCTATCTCCGAGCCTCCCCGCACAACGCGGAATTCGTAGTAACGCGGCTCCCCAGTCTCGCCGTTATATATGACAAGCGGGTACTCCGAAAGCTCCGCGCCTTCCCACGAATTAGCGGCTCTGGAATCGTCTAATTCGTTTAACGCGAAGAAGCGCGCGACTTTCCAGTTCACAAACCCGTCCATAGCCCCT
>JAIRKH010000050.1 GCA_031260245.1 Treponema sp.
GGATACAGATCCGGCTAGCGGCAACTCCAGTCTGTATTCCCACCCGAATAGCGGGGATAGTAAAAGTTGGAAAACCACCGTCGGTGGCGCGTATACCATCAGCCTGGATACGGTAGCCCTGTCAGTTACGTTTACCTCAACCCCGTTGACCATTGGCATAAGCGGCGGCGCTCAGGGCCTTGCGCCGGGTGAAAACGCCACGTTTACCGCAACAGGCAATGCCACGGAAATCGGGGCTACGGTAACCTGGTCGGTAACGGGCGGCAATAGCGGCAGTAACAGTACCACCGTTAGTGGCGGTACTTTGACCCTGGACAGCGCGGAATGGATAACCCATACCTTAACCGTAAAAGCGGAAGTCTTGGGCGAAGAAGCAACGGCGCAGGTGGCGGTTATTGACCCGAAGGTTTACCTCGTAGGCTTTATGAATAGCTGGAACCCTGTGGGGCTGGAAATGACCAGGGGTTCTTCCGATGCAATCAAACACCTGTTTACATGGACGGGGAGTCTTTCCAGTGAGAGAGACTTCAGAATGCACCGCGACAACAGCGACACAGACACTAACAACTGGAGTAGGCTATGGTTTGCTCCTAATGGGACAACCGAGGATACCAACAATCGTGTTTATGGGATCCATTCGGGCCATCATGAAGATATGCTGGTTGATCGTTGGGGAGATGGGGGTTCCGGCACAGATAGGAAGTGGCAAATAACTTCTTGGGGTGAGGGTGACGGCACCTATACCATCACTTTCAACGCGGCGGCCAAGACGCTTACCGTAACCAGAAACAACGACGCGCAGTAATCGCTTCTGACTGAGCGTTTTTGGGGAGTCGTTCCTTCGGGGGCGGCTCCCTTTTTTTACAAGCAAAAAGTATGGGGCGTCAGGCATAGTCAGACGGGCGCAAGGCGTATCAGGCGCCGCTATAAATGGAAAAATAGAAAGAGCCGCAGATTACGCGGATTACATTGATTCTTGTACAAACGCTTCTTAAAATCTGTGGACAAAATTCTTAAGCAGAGGCTTTACGGCGGGAAAAAATCAGACGTTCCGGATCGCTGTCCGGTCGCCCTAGCGGGCGCGGGACTTTTGCGAAGCGAGCCGCCGCTCAATCTCTTCTACGCTGCAACCTTTCCGCACGAGGTCCAACACAAAGATTTGTCCTTCCTCGCGTCCCTCTTCGCGTCCTTCCTCGCGTCCCTCTTCGCGTCCCTTTTCGCGTCCCTCTTCGCGTCCCTCTTCGCGCGCCACTTCCATCTCCATCTCCCAATCCCATTCTCTCGCCAACATATTTATATCCTCCATACTTAAACTATCCCAGAATTCCGCCAAGAACCCAGCCCTTCGGCAATCCTCTATCGCTCGCCGCATCGCCCGATTCGCACGCCAATCCGCCGTCTCCCCTCTATGCGACTCGCTCTCCTCCCCCATATATCCCTGCACCCGCTCCACAAAATAGCTGTAACCGCGCAAGTATTCGCTCCGCCCAACTGTCTCCGCGTTACGCCCGGCTTTGATGTTATACACATCCGCCTCCAACTCCAAATTCACCGCCCCTTTCCCAAAAAACGCATCCGACAAGCGCAGACGCTTATAATCGGGAAACGCCTCCCGCCCGTTATATAACACGATGAACTCAGGTCGCGGCAGCCGCACTAAACGCTTCTGATATACCGCCTTCGCATCCGTCAGCGTATTCTCAAACAAACGCGCCACTGGCAGAAGAAACCGATACGGCATATTCTCGTTCACCGTCGCCTGATGCTCCACTAACACCACCAAACGCCCCTCCAATATAAACGATACGTCGTTCCGCTTACCAGTCCATAACGTATCGTCAGGCGTGTTTATAATCACCTCCGCATCGTCCAGAAATCGCGTGTCGTTCAACGCATTGTACAACTCCAACAGCGCCTTCCGGTTGCTGAAGAGTTTGCGAAACACCGTGTCTTTGTATTTTGCCGCCATTCCTTTATTATATCACCCCCGTGAATAATGTCAAGTAAAATCTATCCCCCTTGCGAACATTCAAAACGCGGTCAACTTTTTTTCTCGAAATGGGAGAACTCCATAGAAAAAGTCCCCCGTCCCTGGGTTATGGAACGCAAGCTCGTCATAAAGCCGAACATTCTCGCCATGGGCGCGAGGCATTTCACCTCGTCGACAACCGCCTTTGATTCCATGCTCAAGACTTGTCCGCCGCGCTGAGCCACGAAACTCATAACGTCGCCCACAGACTCTCTGGGCGACGTTATGTCCACCGCCATAACAGGTTCAAGCAGAATCGGCTCCGCCGAACGGCACGCTTCGTCGAAACATTGACTCGCCGCGGCTTCAAAGGCGAATTCTGTGCCGGTAAGTTCCGAATAACCGATGCGTGTAAGCGTTACCCCGACGTCTATACACGGATAGCCCATGACTATGCCGGAACCGAACGCCGCATTGATACCCCGTTCCACAGCCGTAAAAATTATCGCGGGGACAGGCTTGTCCTTCACCGCGTTTGTGTAATTGTTGCCCGCGCCGCGCTGACGCGGTTCCACGCGAAGGCTGATAACCGCCGTATTCTCCTTACCTGCAATAACGCGGGAAAAACGCGCCTCTTTCTCGACCGCCGCGCTCACGGACTCGCGGTAAGTAACCTGCGGCTTTCCTACCCTGGCATTGACCTTGTAGTCGTTGATAAGACGAGTAATAAGCACGTCGAGATGTAATTCTCCCATACCGGAAATGACGAGTTGTCCCGTCTCCTTGTTTTCCTTTGTGGTGAACGTCGGGTCTTCCTTTGAAAGAATTTCCAGCGTTTCTTTGAGCTTGTCCTGTTCCGACATAGTCGTCGGCTCAATGGAAACCGAAATAACTGGTTCCGGAAATTGCATCCGTTCCAGACTGACGGGGAATCCTTCGCTCCCGATGGTATCGCCTGTCTGGGCGAGTTTAAATCCCACGACGACGCCGATATCGCCCGCGACAAGCGCGTCGAGCGGCTCGAACTTGTTTGAATGTACCCTTAAAATGCGATGGGCGCGTTCCCGTTTCTTCTTACCGATATTGAAGACTGTATCTCCATTCTTGATAACGCCTGAATACATTCGTACATAACAGAGACTTCCCGCTTCCTTGTCGTTCTGAATTTTGAATACGAGTCCGAGAGGCGGCGCGGACGGGTTGCAGGGAACGAGAATTTCTTCGTTTTTCTTGACATGACGGCCGTGCGCGGACGCCGCTTCGTCTGGGGACGGCAGAAAGTCGACTATCGCGTCTATGAGGGGCTGAACGCCCATGTTGCGGCGGGAAGCGCCGATGAACACCGGGAAGAAATCGCGTTTTAAAACCGCCTTGCGTATTTCTGCTTTCATAAGCGCCGCGTCCACGACTTCGCCTGAGAGGTACTTTTCGGTAACCGCGTCCGACGTCGAGGAAAGGCTGTCAATGAGCTTCTCCCGCCATTCATTGGCGGACGCAAGCCGTTCTGGAGCTATGTCCGAGACGAGCATTTCTTCGCCTTCAGTGTCAGGGTTCCAGCGGATTTCTTTCATGGCGACGAGGTCCACGACCCCCTCGAAGCCGCTTTCCGCTCCTATGGGTATTTGCAAAGCGGTTGGTTCAGCGTTCAGTTTTTGTCGGATGTCGTCGAGCGCGCGGAAGAAATCCGCGCCGAGTCTATCCATCTTGTTCACGTAGCCGATACACGGCGTCTTGTAATATTCCGCCTGACGCCACACAGTTTCGGTCTGAGGTTCAACGCCGCTCACCGCGTCAAAAATGGCTATCGCGCCGTCCAGAACGCGCAAAGCGCGCTCGACTTCCGCTGTGAAGTCTACGTGTCCAGGCGTGTCTATGATGTTGATTTGCGCGCCCTTCCAGTAAATGGTGGCGGCCGCGCTCTGTATGGTGATGCCGCGTTCCTGTTCCTGCGCCATCCAGTCCATAACCGCCTCGCCGTCGTCGACTTCGCCTATTCTATGGCTTTTACCGGTATAATAGAGAATTCTCTCCGTCGTGGTGGTCTTCCCAGCGTCAATATGCGCCATAATCCCAATGTTTCGCACTATCTTTAAGTCTGTCATCGCTTGCTCCTTGTCCCTTCAAAACTGCGTCGAATAATGTTCACGTGAACTACCGCCCCGCCTAAAAACGGCATGTTTCTTGCCGCATGAACGTCCCCGTCCATAGCCTCGCCATACCTAGGACAGACAAACAGCCCATAGTTTTAACTCTCTTTGAACCGTCCCGCAAGACGAACAGAATTTTGACGCCGGCGCAAAGCGGTCTAAAACGACGCGCCGCTCATGCCTAATCAGTGTTGACTTTCACGCCCCAGTATGCTCCGCTGTAATTTGCGCGTCTCAAATATAATACTATACCATAATTGGTTAAAAATCAAGGATAAAACACAGCGAGCTTTGATCCTCCGCCCTAGGGCGGAAGTTTTCCCGCCCGACTACTGTAAAAAAAACAATATTTTATGGAACGATTAGGGTATGAGAAGCGTTTGATAGCAATATTTGCCGCAAATTTTCTTAAATAACGGTTGACTTTTTTCATTAAAGTTATAATAATGAATGAAGCTAAAATGTCTAAAAAACGCGTCTCAATTTATATAATTTTGATTGTCTTTACAGCGCTACTCTTTTTAGCGAGCGTTTCCTTCATTGGGAAATCGCCGCGTATCTTCATTGAAGAGGGGGTAAACGCCAAAACTTTATGGGAGAACGCCGATTATAAAGAGACCTTTAATATCAGCGAAGAAACGCTAAAGAATTCGCCTTTGGATTATGATTCTCTGATATTGCATGGTTTTTCCGCGTATCAATTGGCGCTGTCTCAGATAACCGAAGCGGATAAACAGGTATATATAGACATGAGCATTCGAGATTTGAGAAAGGCTTTGATTATCAAAAACACCGACAAAGACGGTCCGATTTTCTATGTGCTTGGTAAGGCGTATTATTGCAAGGGGGCGAATTTCGCTGATTTAGCGGTAAAATTTTTAGAACTATCAAAAGAAGCTCAATGGGAGCAGGTCGTGGATATGCCCGAATGGTTGGGACTTGCTTACGCCGCGCTCCACGACTATCCGAAGAGCGCGGACGCCTTTACTGAAGCGTTGGGTTTGCGGCAACCTCCGTCAGACCTTTTGCTTCTGGCGATAGCCCAGTCTTATAAGCAATTTGACAGCGACATGGCTGTCTCTTACCTGAAGCTTTGCGTAGATACGTCAAAAGACTATAAAGCTATAATACAGGCGCGTCTGCTTCTGGGCGAGATTTTTGAGAGCGGCGACATTCAGTCCGCGAAAGAGCAGTATTCGGAGATTCTGACGGGTATCGGCGAGAACGCGGACGCCCACTACAGGCTTGGGGAAATTTACGCGAAAGAAGACGACCCTATACGCGCGCGCTCCGAATGGCGGAAGGCGATAAGGGTCGATCCGACCCACAGTCCCTCGCGAGAGAGACTGGCAATCAGATAAGGAGGAAATATGTTTGGAACGGTTTCGGAACTTGGTATTGATTTGGGAACGTGCAACACGCTTATATATATACATGGAAAAGGCATTGTTCTTGACGAGCCGTCTGTCGTCGCGTTGGAACGCGGCACGAAGAGAGTGGTAGCTGTCGGTAAGGATGCGAAGAGTATGCTTTGGAAAACGCCGGAGAACTACATCGCCACACGCCCTCTGCGCGACGGCGTCATCGCGGACCTGGATTCCTGCGAAAAAATGATGCGCTATTTCATATCAAAGGTGCTTCCCCGCTACCGTTTCGTGAAGCCGCGTATGGTAATCGGTATACCTTCTTGTATCACCGAAGTCGAGCGCCGAGCCGTGGAGGAGAGCGCCCTGAAAGCCGGCGCAAAGGACGTCATCGTCATCAACGAAAGCCTCGCGGCGTCCATCGGCGCCGGCATCCCTATCTGGGAGCCAGCCGGACACATGGTCTGCGACATCGGGGGCGGAACCACTGAAGTATCCGTCATCTCGCTCGGCGGCATGGTGAAGACCAACGCCATCAGAGTCGGCGGAGACGAATTTAACGAAGCCATCGTCAAAAAAGTCAAGGCTGACCACAATCTCAATATAGGAGAGGGCATGGCCGAAAAAATCAAGATTGAAATCGGAAACGCGGTGCCGGACTCCAGTAATATGACCATGGAAGTGAACGGCATAAACTCGGCGTCCGGGCTCCCCGAAAGAGTCATCATCGAATCAGACCATGTGCGGAAAGCGCTTCAGGAACCCATCACCCAGATCATCGAGGAAATAAAGCGGACGTTGAGCGAAACGCCCCCAGAATTGGCCGCGGACATCGCGGAACGAGGCATCGTGATGACCGGCGGCGGCTCTCTCCTCAAAGGGCTTGCAAAACTGGTTACTCAAGAAACGGGCGTTACAGCCTTCGTTGCGGAGAATCCCCTTAACTGCGTGGCGCTCGGCGCCGGACAATATCCGGAATACGCCAGAAAATTTGATAATTCCCGACGTATCTACGCCGACTTAAATGGATGAATAAAAAAACGCTCAAAGCGGAAGGAGCGATATTTGGACTGCTCTTCTTCGTTTCTTTCTTGTTTCTTTTTTTCTCGACTCGCTCTTTCGCTACAGGCTTCAAGAATTTCGGTCTATCATTTTTTTTCGGCGTCAGAAACGGCGTCCACGAAATCACCAGGACCGTATCCGACACGATACTCGCAATCAAAGAGCTCGCGATTCTGCGCGAGGAATACGCGGAATTGACCGTCCGCATAGCCCGCTACGAGGAACTCGAACGAAACGCTTCGGAAATTCTCTCGGAAAACAGACGGCTCCGCGAACAGCTCGATTTCGCGCACGCCGCCGCATACAAGAACATCCCCGCGGAAATCACAGGTAAAGACCCGGACAATCTCTTTTCGGCGCTTGTCATCAACAAAGGCGCTCACAACGGAGTCTCCGAAAATATGCCGGTCATCGCCTTCCAAAACGGGACCCAGTCGCTTGTCGGTAAAGTGATTAAGGCGGGGCTATTTGAAAGTATGGTGATGCCCCTCTTTGATGCAAGTTCCTTTGTCGCGGCGCGGTTCGCCTACTCCAGATACGAGGGCATTGTCGGCGGCCAGGGTCGTCAGGACAAGCCGCTGGTCATGCGCTTCAGTCAAAAACACGCCGGAAACGAAATTAACTTCGGAGATGAGGTGATCTCAAGCGGCGTGGGCGGCGTCTATCCCCCGAACATCAACATCGGAAGGGTTAGTAAGATTCTCTACCAAGAGTCCGAAATATCTATGGAAGTGGAACTCGAATCGTCCGTGGATTTCTCTCGTCTGGAATACGTGTTTGTGGTGAATAGCGGTAAGAAGGAGGGCGTCGGGAGTTTGGAATAATAAGCGCGTTGTTAAAAGCTATGTGATAATCTCGATAACAATCCAATTCCCAAACTAAGAAAATGATTAAAAATGTGTTATGGACGAGTTTTTTCGCCCTTGCGGCCGTGATACTACAATCAACTCTTCTTATGCGGCTTACCATATATCGCGCGGGTCCGGATATCGCTCTCGTGATTCTAATTTTTTCCGCCTACTACAACGGCTCTATGACAGGGCAACTTGTCGGCTTTTCTTCGGGAATCTTGCTAGACTTCCTCTCCGCGGCTCCGCTGGGACTTAACGCCCTCATACGTACCGTCATAGGGGCTGTTTCCGGACTTGTGAAGGGGTTTCTTATTCTGGACGCCGTGTTCCTCCCCATGTTACTCTGCATGGTCGGAACCCTCTTTAAGGCTCTCCTCCTGTTGCTGTTACACATCCTGTTCTCGGAAGAAGTATATGCCTATCCGCTCACGGAACCAACCTTGATGGTTGAATTAGCCTTCAACACCTTTCTCGCGCCGTTTTTGTTCGCCTTATTGAACCAGTTCAAGTCTCTGCTTGTAAAAGGAGAAAAGTAAAATGGGAAAAAATCCCCGTTCTTTGAAAAAAATAGCCGTTATAAAACTCATTTTCATCGCTATTTTCGTTACCTACAGCCTGAAACTCTTCAGTATGCAAGTTTTGCACGGAGAGGAGTACCGCGCGAAAGCGCAAAATATAGCGAATAGCGTTACGGTCATTCCTTCCCGCCGCGGAGAAATCTACGACCGCAGTTTCACGGATCCTCTGGTAGTGAACGCGGACTCTTTCGCGGTAAACATCACGCCCGCCGAAATAAAAAAAGAGAAGATTTCAGAAGTCGTCGGCAGGGTGGCGGAAATCATCAACGTTCCCCGCAAGCAGATAGACCGCAAGCTCCCGGAGTCAATTTACTATCTGTATCAGCCGGTGGAGGTCGCGACAAAAGCGCCTTACGCCGCTATCGCGGCGTTGGCGGAAAACGCGGACGTTCTGCCCGGCGTGTCTTGGCAGTCTAAGCCCATCCGCAACTACGCCAGTATCGGTAGTCTGTCCCATATCATAGGCTACGTGGGAGACATCACGCGAGACGAAATCACCCTGCTCTATAATAAGGGTTATAAGCAAGGCGATATCATTGGTAAGTCGGGCGTCGAGAAACAATACGACGAGCTTCTGCGGGGCAGGTCCGGAAAGGAAACGCGAACCGTTGACGTGCGCGGCAGACGGATTTCCGAAAGGGAAATACAACGGACTGCGCCGGAACCGGGCAAAACCCTTGTTCTGACCGTAGACAGGCGGATTCAGACCTTGGCGGAAAAGGCTCTAGGTAACCGCATGGGCGCAGTGGTCGTCTTGAGACCCACGACCGGCGAGATTCTCGCCATGGTTTCCTATCCATGGTACGACCCGAACCTGTTCAACCATATCGACGTGAGTTCTCGCTACACAGCCCTGACAAACGATCCGAATAAGCCGCTCTTGAACCGCGCCATTCAGTCCAATTATCCGCCCGCGTCCACATTCAAAATCATTATGACAAGCGCCATCCTACAGGAAAACGTATTCTCAACAGAACAAAAAGTGAACTGCGAAGGTGAATTTGAATACGGCGGCAGAACATGGCGTTGCCACATCCGCAAGCCCGGACACGGGTGGCTTAACCTCCAAAATGCGATGGCGCAATCTTGCGACGTCTATTACTGGACTGTGGGTAGAGACTACCTCGGCGCGGACCGCATCATCGCCTATGCCTACGATTACGGATACGGCAGCCTCACCAATGTAGACCTGCCCGGCGAAATACCCGGCTTTATTCCCACGCCCTTGTGGAAGGACAAGCGGTTTCACGAGCGGTGGCTCGGCGGGGATACCATGAATATATCCATCGGGCAAGGCTACAGTCTGGTAACCCCTCTCCAAATGGCGAATATGGTTGCCATGACGGTGAACGACGGCGTCATCTATACGCCGCATCTCTTAAAAGAAGTGAGAGACCCGCGAACTGGCGATGTGGAGAACGCTGTAGAGCCTACCGTTCTCCACGAGAGCGACATAGACCCATGGGTTTTTAGGATGGTGCGCCGCGATATGCGCGAAGTCGTCGCCAATGGAACCGCTCAGTATCCGTTGAACATAAAGTCCATAGACATCGCAGGTAAGACCGGCACCGGCGAAGTAGGGCTTGAAGAGCAATGGCACTCATGGTTCGCGGCTTTCGCTCCCTATGAAACCAATAAGCCGGAAGAACGCATCGTCGTATCGGTCATCGTCGAGGCGGTCAACAAATGGGAATGGTGGGCGCCCTACGCTTCGGCTATCATCTTCCAAGGCGTGTTCGCCAACCAAACCTACGAACAATCCGTCCAAGCGCTCGGCTTCCAGTACCTGGTACCCGCAACCGGACGAAGAGAGTAGCGGAAACAAATGAGACTAAAGGACGTTTTCACGATTGATTTTTCTCTCTTATTTGCAAGTCTGAGCTTAACCACTATCGGCATACTGTTTATTTATTCTTCGGGCATAACGTCGGTGGGAACGCAGAATTCGGACGAATGGACGAAACAGATAGTCTGGGCAAGTATAGGCTTGGTTTTCATGCTGGCGATAGCTTTTATTGATTATCGGCGGTTGCGCGACCTCGTCGTCTACCTTTATCTAGGCGCTCTGGCGCTTCTCATCTACACGTTTCTGTTTGGGAAACTAGTCAACGGCGCACGCGCGTGGATAGGCATTGGCTCTTTCGGGATTCAACCGTCAGAATTTACAAAAATCACCACGATACTTTGTCTCGCCCGTTACATGGAAGACACAAAACGTAAACCAGAGTCGTTTATCCGCTTCCTCGTCTCTTGCGTCATCGTCTTCGTTCCCATGTTGATAATTCTCATCCAGCCCGATTTCGGAACCGCCCTGGTCTTTATCCCCATTCTCCTTATTATGTGCTTCATTACGAACATACGCCTGCGTTATATCGTCTTTCTGATACTGTGCATAGGCTTGACCTGCGTCTTGATGATTCTGCCTATATGGTTCTCTTACGTACGCAAGGAATCATTGTCGCCTGTCATGCTATTGGTCAACCTCAAATTCATAACGGCCGCGGTTGGAACGCTCGGCGTCATAGGCCTGGTGGCGCTTGTCGGTTATCTTCTCTACCGGAAAACCTACTTTTTCTGGATAGTCTATATGATTACCATCCTCGCCTTTGCCTTGAGCGCGTCTTTCGCATCGCACAAGGTACTGAAAAATTATCAAATCATGCGCCTGTCCGTGTTTCTGGATCCCAGCATAGACCCTCAAGGCGCGGGTTGGAACATCATACAGTCCGTCATCGCTATAGGGTCAGGGGGCTTGCAAGGCAAGGGTTTCTTGCACGGAACCCAAAGCCACTATCGATTTTTGCCGGAGCAAAGTACGGACTTCATATTTTCGATTTTTTCGGAAGAATGGGGCTTTGTGGGGGGAATATTCGTGTTCGCCTGTTTTCTCCTGATATGCTTGCGCCTCGTGAGAATCATACGGGTGAGCGTGGACGTTTTCGGCGCGTCCATAGCCGCGGGTTTGTCTGGTATGTACTGTTTCCACTTCCTCATCAATGTGGGTATGACAATGGGCGTCATGCCGATAACCGGCATCCCCTTGACTTTCATGTCATACGGCGGATCCGCGCTCCTCTCCGCCATGATAGGCTTGGGCTTGGCGCAAAGCATCTTCATCCGAAGGTTCGAACATTAGCCGCGAAATAAAAGGAAAATTTCTCTCTTTTTTCAGATTTGATAAGAAACCGCTTGAAAATAAAGCGTTTCTTCTCCCAGAGTCGCCGCCGTTCTTTTCTTGAATGCGAGCAAATAAAAAATACGCGGAGCTTGCCTTTCCAGAGCTTGCAAAAGGGCTTGCCGAAACTCCCGTATAGGAAAGAATCGAGTCAAACTCAAAATATTAGCGAATTTGAACAAGGAACGCGGGTCACGACGCTTGCAAATAGCGACGCATATAATAATGGATAATGTTAAAAAACGACAGGGAGGAATCCTCGCAACCGACTTGAACAAATATGCAAAATCCTTTAGAATAAGGACATGGGAAAGGGCGACAGAATCGGTATAGCCATACTGGCGGCGTTTTCGACGGCTGTTGTTATGAAGCTCTTCCTTTTTGATTTTGTGATAATAGAAGGAAGTTCTATGTTGCCAACCATAAAACAGGGAGCCGTTGTTTTTATCGTGAAGACAGCTTATGGAGTACGATTGCCGTGGTCGGGGCGGTACCTCGTGCGATGGGCGACGCCGAAAAAAGGAGACGTCGTGGTTTTTTCCACGCCGCTTGGCGTAACGGCCATAAAACGGTGCGCCGAAGTAATCGACGACCAATTCTTCGCGCGAGGCGACAACCGCACGGTTTCTTTCGACTCTGTATTCTATGGGACGGTCCCGGTGTCGCGTATCATCGGGAAAGCGTGGGGCGTTCCCGCCTTCCTCTATGAGGCTGAAGAGGAGCGAGAATGAACGCGCCTGACGAAATCGCCGTTTTTTCAAAAAGATTCATCGTGTACATAGTTATCGTGGGTATTCTTGCTCTTGGCGTGGTTAGCGTTTTCGCTGTTATTATGCTGTCCCCAAGCGAAAACATAAAAGAGTCGCAAATCGACAATTCCGTTCTGGAACGAGGAACCATCTTTGACAGGAATCAACAGTTATTAGCAATGGACACAAAAGTCGGACGAGTCAGCCTGCGCCGAAACGAGCTTATGAAGCGAGACCCGGAGACGAAACAGCAGGTCCTGGACGAATCACTCTGCCAAGAGTTGAGCGATATACTTGCTCCCATTCTGGGAACGTCTGAACAAGATATTCTCAATAAGATATATCTTAGCCCTTTGTATATCGTTCTTAAAAAAAAGATAGACAAATCAGTGATAAATCGTATCAAAGCGGCTAAGGAAGGAATACTTGATACGACGGTGGAATCCGCCGTCATCGCGCGGTTTACGGATGAACCAAACGAAAAAAAACGAAACAAGAAGATTGAGACTGCGCTCAAGTCCGCGAGAAATAGGCTGAAAACCGTCATGCGGAAAGTGAGACTCGACATTGTGTCAAGCCGCGTGTACCCACAGGAAAATCTCGCTAGCCAGATAATTGGGTTTGTGGGAGACGATAATAGAGGACATGAAGGCATCGAGTACCTCTTTGACGACGTTTTAAGTCCCGCCGAAACGGAAACTGGAAAGCATATCGTTTTGACCATTGACGTAAAGATTCAGCACATCTTGGAGAAGATAGCCGCGGAGGCTATGGATGAAAACAAAGCCGAAGCCGTCATGCTTACGGCAATGGACGCGCAGACCGGCGAAATTCTGGGTTCCGCCTCCCTGCCGAATTTCAACCCAAACGAGTATTACAATTACCCGGACTCCACATGGCGGTACAAGCCCGCGCTCTTCGCCTATGAACCCGGCTCGGTGTTCAAACTCTTCAGCATTTCGGCGCTTTTAGACGCCGGCGCCATAACGGAGAGCAGTGTGTTCAATTGCACTGGACATTACGACAAGGTCAACCCGTCAATTACTGATTTGCAGGTCCATGGGATGGTAACGCCTGAAAAAATCATCGCCCTATCCTGCAATGTGGGCGTAAGCCTGGCGGTCGAACGTATAGGCAATGAGGCGTTTTACAACAAACTAACAAGCTTCGGTTTTGGAAAGAGGGTAGAGACAGATATTCCAAGCGAGGCGCCAGGCATCTTCAACCGTTTGGGCTCCGTTGACAAGCGGGCGAAACCGGCCATGGGAATGGGACAGGGCATAGCGGTGAATATGCTCCAAATGTTACAAGCCGCTACAGCAATAGCCGACAACGGCGTCATGGTTCAGCCGCGCCTCGTCGCCTTTATACGAAACAGCGAAGGAAAAGAGGAGCCTTTTGAGAGAAAGCCGCCCGTGCAGGTCCTCAAGCCCCAGACCGCTTCCAGTATACTCAAATTCATGCAGACGACCGCGACGGAGGCGGGAACGGGCTGGCGCGCTAATATCGGCGACGTCCCAATGGCCGTCAAGACCGGTACCGCGCAAGTCATTGAGAACAGAACTTATTCGGAAACGAATTTCATTGCGAGTTGTATGGCGATTTTCCCTGCGGACAAGCCGAGCGTCATCCTCTACGTGGTGATTGTGAAACCTCAAGGCGCATCCTACCTCGGCGGGCGTATCGCCACCATCCCCATACGACAAGCCGTGGAAGAGCTTGTTGATTATCTCGGACTCCCGCGAGGCAAAAACGCCCGACTCGAACACTCGCGGAACGTAACTATTCCACCGAACACGCCTCTTCCACCAGTCGAAGACGTCATGCCCGATTTAACAGGCTTCTCTAAACTGAACCTTTTACCCCTGCTTTCCAACGACGACTTCCGTGTGGAACTAAAAGGAGTCGGTCACGTCTCAAGCCAAGACCCGGTACCCGGAACGCCCCTCATACATGGGGACAAAATAACGCTGTATTTAGAGTAAACGGCTGATAAAATGACGAATTACGAAAAAAATATCGCGGTTGTCCGCAAGCAATGGCCTGGACTGGCGGAGAAGCTCAACAGTCCGCAGGATAATCCTTTTGAAATGCGAGTTGAACCGTCTGTCCATGGGGAACCAACCTTGATTGTGGAAACAAAATACGTACATTCAAGATACGACCCTATTAAGGAGGCGCAAAAGGCGGCGTTTCCTGAACGGGAGGCGGTTGGGATAGCCGTTGTTTTGGGATTCGGGCTTGGATATACGGCAGAGGCTGTAGCACGCGCGGGCGAAAAAGTCATTGTCGTTGAGAAACGCGAGGAGATTCTGAAAAAGTCCCTTGAAACGCGAGATTTGACGGATTTCTTTGCGAAAAAAGACATTATTTTTGTGATTGGCGGCGCGGAAGACAATGTTTTGGGAGCGTTGCAGGCATTTGATTCATCCAGTTGCGGGGAAAAAGTCCGAAAAATCAAGAATCGGGCTCTCATTGACCTTGACTCGGCGTATTATCAAGAAGTTGAGCGACGCATCGATACATGGATTTCCAAAGACGCGGTCAACAAAGCTACTTTAAAGCGATTCGGCGGGAGATGGGAGAAGAACTTTGCAAAAAACAGGCGCTATATACACGAATTACCGAGTATTGAACGATTGAAAGGCATCCTAAACGGTGAAATCCCTGTATTTCTGGCGGCCGCGGGACCTTCTCTGGACGATTTAACCCATTTACCAGAAATAGCGGAGCGTTGCCTTGTGGTGAGCGTGGATACGGCGCTTCGATTTCTCTTGAGACGCGGGGTTGACCCGGACTTCACGTTAAGCGCGGACCCGCAGTATTGGAACACGCGCCACATGGACGTTTTGCAACAGTCAAATACCTGCCTTGTTACGTCTGCAGACGTGTATCCGCGGATGTTCCATCTGCCTTGCCGAAAGACGTTCCTGTATTCGTCGAATTATCCGCCAGCGCGCGTGTATGAGGAGAAATTCGGCGCAAAAGGCAGGCTTGGCTCCGGCGGTTCCGTGGCGACGCCGACTTTTGACTTTGCTTGTTGGATAGGCGCGGCGTCCGTGTGGATAGGAGGGCTTGACTTGGGATTCCCTGGGTTTCGGACGCATTTCAAAGGATCGCTCTTCGAGGAAAAGGCGAACGCTACGGCAAACCGTTTTTGTCCTGCGGAAACCAAGTCCTTCTACGCCTTGAGGGACGGGGTTCCATTTTATGCGCCTTCAGCTAACGGCCGCAAAATCCTCACAGACAAGCGTCTTTCCCTCTATGCAGCATGGTTCGAGAGCCGTCTCCGCGACGTTCAAACGCCCGTCTACAGCCTTTCCACAGAAGGGCTTGCTATAAGCGGCATGAAGACAGTGGATATTACGGCGTTGTTGGGACTGACCGCGTGCAGAGACAGTATAAACCGACTGACGGCGAATTTTATTTAACTATTAAGAAACGTCTGCGACTTTCGTCCTAATATTCTAGACTTTCGTTACAAAAAAACAAGGTATGTTTTCTTCTTTCGCGTCTTAAAATTTGCCTTCCATTCATTGTCGGCAAATCTCGTAAAAATCGTCTTTACAAACTGCTTTCTTTTTGCTATATTATAATTGAGAGGAAACCGACGTCCAGATAGCGCGTGGGACCTTTCACGCTTTTTAAAACCCCAGTAGGAGGAAAAAGGATTAAATTTGAAAACGCCGACTTTTTGGAAATTTTCTATACTATATATCGTCATTCTGATTGCAGGCATAGCCGTATTTAACCATGCCTTTACCAGTAAGGCTCAACCTGCCATTGACTTTTCCGAGTTTAAGGCAAAAATCGAATCCGGTGAAATCAAACGGGTCGAGTTAAGCGACTCGTGGTTCACCGGATACCAGTCCATTGAAAAACTGCAACCGCAGGTCGGGAGTTTGTTGAAGCGGGATACGCCTGAACAGGCGTATCGCACCGTACCGCTGAACGACTCGGACTTCATACGTTTCATGGACGCTCATGAGGTCCGTTATTACGCGGCTTCGCGGGGAGGCTCGGTCGTTCTCAATTTCCTTCTCACATGGGGACTACCCATCGTGTTTTTTCTGATTGTGTGGCGTTTTTTGATGAAACGAATGGGCAACCTGGGCGGCGGCGTGCTTTCGGCCGGCCAGAATAAGGCTCTCGTCGTGGCTGAAGGCGGCATCGTTACCCGTTTCTCCGACGTCGCGGGCGTGGACGAGGCAAAGGATGAACTTGTTGAAGTGGTTGATTTTCTGAAGAACCCGAAAAAATACACGGACATCGGCGGCAAAATCCCTAAAGGCGTGCTCTTGGTAGGACCGCCCGGCACCGGTAAGACTCTCTTGGCGCGGGCTGTGGCCGGCGAGGCGGGCGTTTCATTCTTTCGTATCAGCGGCTCGGATTTCGTGGAAATGTTCGTAGGCGTGGGAGCGAGCCGTGTAAGGGATTTATTCAATCAAGCGCGGAACCGCGCCCCGTGTATCGTGTTCATCGACGAGTTGGACGCCATCGGTAAGAGTCGTATCAACAGTATCGCGGGCGGCAACGACGAGCGGGAGCAGACCTTGAATCAGCTCCTCGTGGAAATGGACGGCTTCGACACGGCTAGCGGTCTCATCATTCTTGCTGCAACCAACCGCCCTGACGTACTTGACCCGGCGCTCCTCCGTCCGGGGCGTTTTGACCGACAGGTGCTTGTTGACAAGCCTGACCTCAAGGGTAGAGAAGCGATATTGAAGATTCACTCTAAACTGGTGAAACTCGGTCCATCCGTTGACATTGAGGCAGTCGCGCGTATCACGTCCGGCTTCGCGGGGGCTGACCTCGCCAATGTGGTGAACGAGGCGGCTCTGCTCGCTGTTCGCGGAGGGCGGTCCTTGGTGTCGCATAAAGACTTTGAAGAAGCTATTGAAAAAACGGTCGCCGGTTTACAAAAGAAGAACCGCATCATCGCGGAGAGCGTGCGACGCGTCATCGCGTTCCACGAAACTGGACACGCGTTGATTGCAGCCTTTACGCCCGGCTCCGACCCAGTACAGAAGATTTCTATCATTCCACGCGGTTTCGGCGCATTGGGCTATACCTTGCAAATGCCGGTGGAAGATCGGTATTTGATGACTCAAGAAGAGCTTCTGGGCAAAATAAACGTGCTTTTGGGCGGACGCGCAGCGGAAGATGTCGTTTTTGGCGAAATTTCAACCGGCGCGGCAAACGACCTGACTAAAGCGACCGACATCGCCCGTAAGATGATAACCGATTACGGCATGAGCGACCGCTTCCGCAACGTGGCGCTGACCATGCGGGGAGCAGGTATACTCGGCGGTAACGACTCCCAAGAGCCTCGCTTTCACCGCGAATACGCGGAAACTACCCAGCAATACATTGACGAGGAAATCGCCCGTATACTGGAGCGGCAATACTCCGCGGTCAAAGACGCGCTAAAGTCCAAGCGCGCCCTGCTCGACGATGTGGCGAGCGCGCTCCTCGAGAAAGAATCTCTTGACGAGAAGGAATTCAAGGCGATGCTTGAAGTATCCCATGTGAAAAATATCACGTTTCAGTAAGACTTGGAGAAAATAGTTTGAATCTTTCTAATTTTTAAAAACCGCAGATTTATAGAGGATTATTGTCCGCCTTTAATATTATGAATTATTCAGTCGGCGTTCTTTTTTGCCGATATATAAAAATATGAAGGCTGTCGCTGTTTTATATGCGGAAATTAGAGGACTTGTTCCAAGTTCCATTACTTATTCTCATCTTTTTAAGAAAATTTCTCTGTTCCCGAATGTTGAAAAAATCGTTTTTTTGGGAAAAGGAAAGGCGGGACAGGCGCAAATAGACGGCGTTCAAGAAGTCGTGAAAACGTCATGGACAAGGCGGGCGGTTCTGGAGAGTATCGCCGAAACATCCGCGGGCTTTGACGCGGTTTATTTTGCGTGGGCGGACTGCCCCTTACTCGACTCGGTACTTGCGGGACGACTCATGGAGCGGCACATCAAATATTGCGCGGATTACACGTTTGCGGACGGGTATCCTTACGGACTCGCGCCGGAAATTCTCGCGCCGGATTTGGCGAAACGACTCAAGAGTCTTATTGACAACGAGGAAAAACCTGTTTCGCGAGATATGCTCTTTGACATTCTGCAAAAAGATATAAACGCCTTTGACATAGAGACGGAAATCGCGCCTCGTGATTTAAGCTCTCTGCGGTTGAACCTGTGTGCGGATACAAAACGCAACCGACTCCTTCTGCAACGGCTTACCGAGGCGGGTTTCGTCGGCGCGAACGATTGCAGGCTTATCGAACAAAAGCCGGAGCTGTTACGGACTCTACCCGCTTATTACAATATTCAAGTCTCGGTTCCCTGCCCTCAAGCCTGCGCCCTTTGCCCTTACCGTTCAGATGAAACGCTAGAGGAACGATTCATGCCTCTCGAAAGATTCGTGGAACTTTTGGAGAGAATCGTTGACTTTTCAGGCGATGCGGTCATCGGGCTGTCCATGTGGGGAGAATTGAGCTTTCACCCGCGAAAGCTCGACCTCATTGCCGCGGTGTTGGATAAACCGAGTCTGTCTTTGGTCATTGAAACATCCGGCGTGGGATGGAAAATCGGCGAATTAGAGACAATCAAAGCGATGGCGGAAAAAGCGGAGGAAAACAGCGAAACGTTGCCGAAAATTTCGTGGATTGTATCCCTTGACGCGTTCAGCGCGGAACGGTATCAAGAGGTACGAGGCGCGGGTTTCTCAGAAGCCGTGGAGACGGCGCAGACTCTCAACCGACTTTTCATCAGGAACGCCTATGTGCAAGCGGTACGAGTAAGCGGCGCGGAGGACGACATCGAGCGGTTTTACCGTCACTGGAAAGCCGAAGGCGCTAACGTCATCATACAGAAGCACAACAATTTCTGCGGAATTATGTCCACTCTGCGCGTGACCGACCTGTCGCCCTGGGAACGGCGTCCCTGCTGGCGCCTCATGCGGGATATGGCGATACTCATAGGCGGTGATGTACCTATGTGCCGAGACGCGGGTATAGGGGAAGACGCTGTAATTATAGGCAATGTCTGGACGGACAGTCTTGAAGCGGTTTGGCAAAAAGGGGATATTTTGTTCAGGGAACAGTGCGTCCGGAAATACAGCGGAAAATGTGGGGATTGCGATGAATACTATATCTTCAACTTTTAAAGAAATGACCTATACGGCTGTGGGCGGTACGGATAGAGGCGCTTCAACCGGACTTTCTGCAGTTCTCCTCAATAGAACCGGCCGCTATCCCCGGCGTACTCTCTTTCAAGAGCTTGAAAAGACGGGTTTTGATTACATCATCTCAATGGAGGGTCCCCGCGAACGCTATGACATTGAGGACCTATCAGGACGCTTTCCTCAAGTTCGGTTTATCTTGCTCAAAGAGAACATTACCTATGGCGAGCAAATCAACATTGCGGCAAATGAACTCTCAAGTCCTCTATTTTTCACGCTTTGGAATGACCTGCGTATCCTCCATTCGGGCGGCGCGTCGCGTATGGCGGAGCGTTTGGCGTTGGGACAGGACGACCTTCAAAAGACGGATGCTTACAGACGGCTCTGTACCGTTCCGTTGATTCAGAATTCTCGTTTTGAGACTCTGCCCACGCTTGTCGCGCCGGCCTTGTTCCACGGTTCGGTAAAGACACTGGCGTTTTTCCCCATTGCCGAAGGCAAGCCTTCTCTGTATCCCTTTGACTGGGTGGGCGTCTATGACCGCGAGCGGTTTGTCAGGCTTGGGGGCTTTGACGTTACCATCAGTCGGGCGTACTGGCAACTCATGGACTTCGGTTTCCGCGCCCATCTGTGGGGCGAGGAGATTCTCTCGACCCAGCTCATCCGCGTTTCTTACGACGGAGAAGTTCCGTCTGGAGACATCACGTCCGACGAGAGTTATCGTCGGTTTTTCCTAAAGAACATAGCGCCCATATTCCGAGGGGACAGCGCCTATTTGCCGTTTAGCCGATTTTTCCCCTATTGCCTGCGCTCGAAGGGAAATATTTGGACGCTTCGGAATGAATTTCTTGCGATTCGCCGATGGGTGAAGGAAAACAGTTTCAGGTTCAAGTACGATGTTCGGGCAATCACCGAGTTGTGGGATGATTTCAGTGAAGATTTGCTTCCCCCGGAGATTCCTTCCGCCAATGACGTTAAAGACGGGATATGAAAAGGGGGATGGGGAGGTGGCTGAAGAGCGGATAGCATGGCATCCGGCGTTCTTCGAAGCGATTCGACTAGAACTTGAGGAATACGAGCATATTCTTGAGTTCTATCCGGAGCATCAACTCACAAAGGAGCCGCTTAGGTTAGACGTACTCGTCATCAAGAAAGCGGTGGACATGGCGATAGAGAAAAACATCGCCCATATATTTCGGAAAGACAACATCGTGGAATATAAAAGTCCGGAAGATTATCTATCGGTATATGATTTCTACAAAGTCTACGGGTACGCGTGCTTCTATGCGGCGGACCGTCGGTTAGCGATGACGGACTTGAGCATCACATTTGTAGAGACGAGACGTCCGCGTGAAGTGATAAAACACTTGGAGCAGGAGCGGGGGTATCGAGTAAGGGAACGGGAGTCTGGTATCTATGAGGTGGAAGGAGATATAATTCCGATACAGATAATAGAGAGCAAGAGACTATCTGGGGCAGAGAATATATGGTTCAAAAATTTGACGAATGAGATAGACGAGGCGGACGCGAGCGCGGTGTACAGGGCGAGTGTGGGCAGAGGGAAAGAGAACATACCGAGGGCGTATTTGGACGTGATATTTCGGGCGAATCCGAAAATAATGAGGGAGGTGGAAGTGATGTCAAGAGAAACATTGAACGAAGTGTTGGGAGAGTTAGGTTTTATCGCGGAATGGGAAGCGCGAGGCGAAGCGCGTATGCTTGCGCTTTTAAAGAGCGGAAAGTCTGCGGAAGAGATATTGCAAATGTATGAAGGGAAAAACGCTCAACAAACGCATGACAAGGACAGGTAACCCAATCGCGGCGCAAAGAAAAAAGCCGCCCTTTAGGACGGCTCCACAAAGGCTCTTTTCAACCTACGGCGTAGTACTGACCGTAATAGAATTAAAGATAACGGCGTAGGATTTTTCCCGCACGTGCTTTCTGCTTGGTTCGCCGCCTGTCCACTGACCGCCGTTGTTGACGATACGCATCCGCGTGAGCTGGAAGTCCGCCGCGGCTTCTTCCAGAGCTGACCCGTCAATGGTAACGGTTCCGCTGAACGTACCGTCCTCTGACGGCGCGTCCGGTTCTTTCGGCGGGTCTACTGTATCGTCTCCTACCGGGTCGTTCAAGTCTATATACTGCTGGGCGCTCCCGCTGTAATTCACGTCATTGTCGCCGTTAGCCGCTTGGATAATCAACTGGTGGTCAAGATAAGGGTTCCAGCCCGGATTATCCGTATTTTCCTTTGAAGTATCGTCTATCGTGGCGTCGTCTTCCACAGGACCCGCCAACGTATACGAAACGGCGATTGTTTTACCTGTAAGGGGCAACCATTCGGAGGGGAATTCGTAATACGCGGCGCCGTCTTGATTAGTCGCGTCTACAAACGTAATTCTATTGCCGACGACTTGAACGGCGTCTCCAAAAATGCGACCTAACGTTACGTCGCCTACTTTCGCAATGAATTTGATAGTCGTTACTTCAATGTACCCGACGTGTCCCGCGCCGCCTTCTGTGGGGTTATCCTCGTCGGTATTAGCCGGCGACAACATTACCACAAGCGACTGAGGAACCCCTTTCTTTTCCGTAAAAGCCAACGGGTGCGTCATAGTTCCCGTCTTGAGGTTGTACCTAACGGAGATTTCGTCGGCGTCCCAATCTCCGTCGTCAACGCTCAACAGCTTGAACTGGGCCCACCCATCCTCGCAATTCTCCATCGCAATCTCTTCGCCGTTCTCGTCATAAAGCTTCACAACGAGTTCAACGGCGCTATATCCGCTTAAATCCGCAAGATTTTGGCTCACGAGCGAGAATTTCCATCCGCTATTTTCGTTCATAACAGACCACGCATCGAGTCCCTCGCCCATTTCAACCGTAATTTCCTTGTCTTCGGCCGCGATATTTTCCTCAGTAGGCAACGAGGAAGTATTACACCCCCCAACCGCCAATACCACCGCGACGAGCAACAACAAATATCTTTTCATAGAATTCCTCCTAAAGAATTAGTTATCAACAATATAGCGACCGTCCGTACTATAGCGAATAAGAAAATTTACCGAAACCGAAAAAGAGTCAACGGTTGACGATGAGCAAAAACTTGCCTTGGGTCACGGAAACGGCGAAAAGCCCGTCCGCGACGTTGCTTACGCCGAAGAAGCCGCGCCTCCAGACTACGCGGTCAAGCGGCCATTTTAAGCCTTCGCTCTTCGCCCGCCAGGGTCCCTCGCCGACCGGAAACGCGGACACAAGCCCGTGAACTTTGCAAGAGAACGCGCCTTCTTTGAGGCAAAAAATCTCTTCGCGGTCCGTGAGCCATCGAGCGGGACAAGGATCGCGCTCGAAGAGAGCGCGAAGCGCGAATATGTGGTCGATTCTGCCGCCGCCCCCGCCTATGACGAGGACCTCGTCGCAACCCTTGTCCCAGAGCAGATTCAGAGACAGCTCCGTGTCCGTATCGTCCTTGTCCGGCGGGTATCGGAGTATTCGGTCGCTCCGATACCCGCCGAGCCGCGACGCCGCTCCCCGCGCGTACAGGGAATCCATATCGCCCACAATCCAATCGGGACGCAAGCCTGCTTCTTCCGCGGCAATAAGCCCGGCGTCCGCAGCGACGATAAGCCTTGCGCCTTCCGCGGCTTTCCCGCTCACAGACGGTTCCGGCCCGTTACCGCCGATGAATACCACGCCTTTCATAAACGGTTTAATAAGGAGGACTGCGCGGCCGCCCTATTTTCGGCTTCTATTTCGTCAAGCACTTCCTGGCGGAAAACCTTCACGTACCGAGGCGCGTCTACTCCGAGCCGTACCTGGTCGCTCTTTATGTCTATGATAGAAACGGTAATGTCGTCGCCTATCATTATCCTTTCGTTGACTTTGCGCGATAGTATCAGCATGGTTTCTCCAGTATCTCGACTCTATGCCGAGTCTTCCATCGCGGGTCCAAAAGTATTGCCTGTCTGCCAAGTCTACTTTCTCTGTTAACGACGATCGGTCCCTGTAGGTTGACCGTCATGTCGCCGTTTGGACGAATAGTAACGACGGCAAAAACCAGAGCGTCTTGGGGATCGTGTATACCAATCGCCGCAAGATCCTCGTTGTCGACGTCTACTTCGTAATCCGGACAGAAGAGAAACGGGTCTATCAAAATAAACGCAACGTCTTTATCCGTAACCGATTGAAGGTAGAAAAACGGCTTCTGCTCCGCGTCAATGAACGCGAAATCTTTCATATTTTCAAAACCGTAGAGTCCTTCGGGAAAAACGATTTTCTGGTTCTCATCAATTTCTATCTGTCCGTAAGCTTTGGTTAAAACATTCATATTTATTCCTATAATTCATCGTATTTTTGTAGAATCGTCCGCGTTAAATAAAGCGTACGATTCCCGTTCCCTGAGCGACCTTCCCGATTTCCCATGCGGGGAAACCCGTTTCACTCAAGAATTCAATGCACGTCTTGGCGTCCCGCGGCGCAACCGCCAACACAAATCCGATTCCCATGTTAAACGTGTTGAACATGAGCTGTTCGTCGCAGTCGCCGGCCGCGGCGATTCTGGCAAAAATCGGCGGGATTCGCCAGCTTCCGCGGCTGATTACCGCGTCGAGAACAGAGTTGAACATACGAGGTATGTTTTCGTAGAAGCCACCGCCCGTGATATGAGCCATGCCCTTTACCCGCGTCCGCTTCATGAGGGAGAGTATGGGCTGTACGTAGAGGCGGGTGGGTTCAAGGAGCGCGTATCCAATGGGCATTCCGCCGAAGTCCTCTTCGAGGTCTGGTAGGACTTTGCGAATGAGACTGAAACCGTTGGAGTGGGGTCCTGACGACGCTATCCCGATAAGACTGTCGCCTTCGCAAATGGCGCTTCCGTCCACGAGGTCTTTGCGGTCCACGATTCCCACGGCGAAACCAGCGATGTCGTAGACGCCTTCCGCGTAGAAACCGGGCATCTCCGCGGTTTCGCCGCCCAATAGCGCGCAACCCGTTTCCCTGCATCCAACCGCGACGCCTTTCACGAGTTCCGCGGCCACGTCCGCGTCCAGCTTCCCGCACGCAAGGTAGTCCAGAAAGAAGAGGGGCTTCGCCCCGTGACAAAGTACGTCGTTGACGCACATGGCTACGCAGTCTATACCGACTGTGTTGTATTTCTTGAACCTAAAGGCGACGTCGAGCTTGGTGCCGACCCCGTCCGCGCCGGACACAAGCACAGGTTCTTCCATGCCTTTGAAGGCGGCGAGCGAAAACAATCCCGCAAAATCGCCGACGCCATTAAGCACAGCGGAATTTATGGTTCCAGCGACGAGTTCGCGGTACTTGCCCACCGCACGATACCCTTCTTCGATATTTACGCCCGCTTGTTTGTAGTCCATACAACTTAGTATATCACGAATCACGGGAATGGTTAAGGGGGCAAAGTCGGGTCAGAGGCGTTTCCTTTTGAGAGGTTCGACACTATTCATTTTCTTGTCGGTTTGTGATACACTCATACTATGAGACCATTTGAAGTAGTGTCGCCGTTTGGACCGGCGGGCGACCAAAGCGAGGCAATCGCCGCTCTTTCAGCCGGCATAAAGGCGGGGGACAGGTTTCAGACCTTGCAAGGAGTAACTGGTTCGGGTAAGACCTTTACCATGGCAAAGGTCATTGAAACCGTACAGATGCCGACATTGATAATCAGCCATAACAAGACCCTCGCGGCACAACTTTTCCGCGAATTCAAAGGATTTTTCCCGTATAATGCAGTCGAATATTTTGTTTCCTATTACGATTACTTCCAACCCGAGGCTTATGTCGCAAGCCGCGACCTCTACATAGAAAAAGACGCCGCAATAAACAAAGAAATCGAACGACTCCGCCTGTCCGCCACCAGAAGTTTAATGGAACGAGAGGACGTCGTCATCGTGGCGACTGTCTCCTGCATCTATGGGCTGGCGACTCCGGAGATTTATCGGCAGATGACCGCGTCGTTTGCACGCGGAGAACGCCTCGACGTGGACGCGCTCATGCGCCGATTCGTGGAACTCCAATATGAGCGCAACGACGCCGTGTTGGAGCGGGGCAATTTTCGTCGGCGCGGAGACGTTCTGGAGATTTTTCCCGCCTATATGGAGGAAGCTTATCGCGTGAACATGGATTGGGACCGGGTCGTCCGCATACGCCGATTCAACCCTGTTTCCGGTGCGGTAATGGAGGAATTAGACCGCGCCATGCTCTATCCCGCGAAACAGTTTGTCGTTCCTCGCGAGATGATAAACGACGCTCTGAAGAGCATACAAGCGGAACTCGACGAACAATACGCCTTTCTGCAAAACGCAGGACGGATTTTGGAGGCTGAACGCCTGAAAACCCGCGTCCAATACGACATCGAGATGCTGACCGAAATAGGATCCTGTCCGGGTATTGAGAACTATTCCGCGCCGCTTGCGGGTAGACAGCGCGGATCCCCGCCGGACACGCTGATAGATTATTTTCCCAAAACGCCGGACGGTTCCCCTCTTCACCTCACCTTTATAGACGAAAGCCACGTAACCCTTCCGCAAATCGGCGCGATGTTCGCAGGCGACCATTCCCGCAAGACAAACCTTGTGGAATACGGATTCCGTCTACCCTGCGCCTTGGACAACCGGCCTCTCCGCGCTGACGAATTCATGGAGCGTATCGGCAAAACCGTCTACGTGTCGGCGACGCCAGGACAAGCCGAAAGAGAACAATCCGTCCGCGTGGTTGAACAGCTCGTTAGACCGACCGGACTGCTTGACCCGGAAATCGAGGTGCGTCCTACGGAAGGTCAGATGGAAGACATTTTTGCGGAAGTGAGTAAGCGCATAAACATAGGCGAGCGGTGCCTGATTTTGACCCTCACCAAGAAAATGGCTGAAGATTTGACGGATTACTTGAGTAGTTTAGGGTTGAAGGTGCGCTACATTCACAGCGAGGTTGAAACTATCGAGCGAGTGGAGATTCTCACGCAGTTACGGCAGGGCGCGTTTGATATACTGGTGGGGATCAATCTTCTGCGGGAAGGCATAGATCTACCGGAAGTGTCGTTTATCGCCGTTCTCGACGCGGACAAAGTCGGCTTCTTGCGTTCTTTGACGAGTCTCATTCAGATAATCGGACGGGCCGCGCGGAACGCGGCGGGCAAGGTGATAATGTATGCGGACCATGAGAGCGACGCGATGCAACAAGCCATCGTTGAAACGAATCGGCGGCGCTCCATTCAGACGGCATATAACCAACAGCACAACATCACGCCGACCACAGTACGAAAAGCCATCGCCGAAATCTTAATTCGTCATTCCGAAGAGCAAAAGGAGGCGGCTATCAAAAATGTGGAAGTTCTTAAGAATTCTCTCAACATTTTGATTCCATCGGAACGAAAAAAACTTCTTGCTATGATGAACGCCGAAATGATCGAACACGCGAAACGGCTTGAGTTTGAACAGGCGGCTGCTATTCGGGACGAAATCAAGAAATTGGAAGAGTAAGATCTTTATTTAGCCACTGACTACGCGGACAGACTCGCAGTCCAATAGTATATCATCCCTTCAACGACAAACCGCGACGACAGTATACATTCAATCCGCCGTCGTAAAAAAGCTTGACAAAACCGATGGGATATACGATACTAGACTATATTATTAGGAATGACAGCGATCTTTACGTTGTAACAAGGAAAATTTGAAAAAGATATGTTGGTTTCTTATTCTCTTAATCCTTTCCATATTCGGGTGCCGTGAAAAAACGGCGGTGATTTCCGCGCCCGTCGAAAGCGGCGGACCCGTTGATATTCCCATTACCTCTGTGGAGGTTCTTCAGGAACAAGAATTCGGCTTTATGGAAGAAATAAAAAAAAAGGCGGCTATAATAGCGGCCGCCATGAGCGACAAGGCGCTCACAGGTCAGGTCGTCATCGCGGGTCTCGACGGGAAGAAAAGCCTTGGCGGGACCATGCGGCGGTTGCTCGCGGAAAATCTCCCCGGCGCAATTATGCTTTTTTCTTACAACCTTGACACGGATAAAGAAACGGCGCGTTCTCTTTTAGCCGAATGTTCACGCGTCGTCGCCGAGGCAAGCATCGTCCCCTTTATTGCGGTAGACCACGAAGGCGGCGCCGTCCATCGTTTTGGATCATACGTACGAAAATTGCCGTCCGCCGCCGAGTTCAGGTTCCGCGTACTGGCGGTCGGGCAGGAACGAACTTTGGAGGAGATTGAATATCAAGCTTTCCTATCCGGAACCGAGATTCACGAGATTGGAATCACGATGAATTTCGCTCCTGTGGCCGAGATTCTCACGACGGAGAATGCGACGTTCTTGAGGAATCGTTCTTTTGGACCTGACGGCGATTTTGTAGAAAAGGCGGCCGCTGCGTTTATACGGGGCATGAGCAGGGCAGGCGTCGCCTGCGCGGCTAAACATTTTCCGGGAGACGCGGGCGCGGACCCGCATACGGCAAAACCCACGCTTGATACGGACGCTCAAACATTAGACATGATAGTCAAACCCTTCCGCGGGCTGGTACGCGATGTGAACCCGCCCGCGATAATGATATCTCACGTGGTCGTTTCCGTGTGGGACAAGGAACGCAACGCAAGCCTTTCGCCGATTGCGGTTACGCGGCTACGCGGGTTAGGCTTCGAAGGCATCGCCATTGCCGACGATTTTTCCATGGGCGCGATTTCTGGCATAAGCGCGGAAGACGCGACCGTGCAAGCGTTGAACGCAGGAATCGACATGGTGATGGCGTGGCCCCGGAACCTCGCGGACACGCGCCGGGCCATAGAACGTTCCTTGAAAAACGGCGTTATAAAACGCGAACGCCTCGTCGAAGCCGCAACCCGCATTATCGCGCAAAAAATTCGGAACGGTATGCTTGAATCTGATTTTTAAAACGCGTTCAATAACTTTGAAAGAGGCGTCGAGAAGGGCGGAAAGGAAGGCGTTATTGGCGTCGCCTGGAAAGCCTTAACCGAGGGATTTACGATTGGCGTTATACAAAAGTCCATGGGATTAAGCGCGGAAGATAAGTTACAGGACGAGGAATAAGCCCGCCCTGCAAGGTTAAACTTGCCCAAAAAACAAAAAATCCTCTCTCCAAGACCCGCGCAGGCGCGTACAAGTCTTGGAAAAGGCGCGTCTTTAATCAACTCCCGCGTGGCGCGAGACGCAGGTATTCTTCAATGAAAAGGTCAATATCACCGTCCATAACCGCTTGAATGTTGCCCATCTCCGCCTTTGTACGCGTATCCTTGACCATCGTATAAGGCTGAAACACATAAGAACGAATCTGACTGCCGAAACTGACGTCTTTTTTTTCCTGCGCGAACCGCTCGTTATCCTTTTCTTTTTCCGACTTGTAATATTCGTAGAGGCGGGCGCGGAGCATACTCATCGCGGTGGCGCGGTTCATGGTTTGGCTTCGTTCCGATTGGCAGGCGACCACGACGCCGGTCGGCAGGTGGGTGAAACGCACGGCGCTGTCGGTTTTGTTGACGTGTTGTCCGCCCGCTCCGCCTGAACGGTAGGTATCCACACGGAGGTCTTCAGGACGGATATCAACTTCTATAGAATCGTCCAAAATCGGAAACACGTAAGCGGACGCGAAGGATGTATGTCGGCGGGCGTTTGCGTCGAACGGCGAGATGCGGACGAGCCGATGTACGCCAGATTCGCCCTTGAGGAAACCATAGGCGTAGCCGCCCTCGATTTTACACGTAACGCTCTTTATACCGCCTTCGGCTTCAAGACGGTCGACTTCCTCGATTGAAAAACCGCGCCGTTCCGCCCACCGCAAATACATCCTGTAGAGCATCTGGGACCAGTCGCAGGCTTCGGTACCGCCCGCGCCCGCGTGTATGGTGAGAAAACATCCGTTCTTGTCAACCTCGCCAGCCATTAGCTCGACAAGGTTTTGTTTCTCGTAGCGTTCCGTCAGATTATTGAGCGCCGCCTCTATTTCCGAGGATTGAGACTCGTCTTCTTCTTCAATGGATAATTCATAAAGGGCGGCAAGGTCATCAATTTCAGCTTTTAGCGCTTTCCATGGCTCGAATCGCGTCTTTAAGTTCTTGAGTTCGAACATCGTTTTTTCGGCTGTAGCCTGGTCGTTCCAGAAACCCTGCTCTCCGACTCTGTTTTCAATGTTTGCGATGCGCTCTATAAGGTTGGCGTCCTCAAAGACGCCTCCATATATCATAGATTTTCGCCTTCAACGTCTTGATAGGCGCGCCTAATTCAGTTAATAACATGAGAACAGTATATATAAAAATAACGGTTTATGTAAGCCCAATGACTGAATCTTCAAATATAGTGGTTCTACTTTACAATAATGGAGAAGATAATTAGGTCATTCCCAAGGCGCTATCCCCCACCCCCTCCCATTGCTTTTTTCCGCGCTTTTTACTATACTTCGGAAAATGAAAGCAATCAGTAATAACGAAAGGGCCGACGTGCTTGTCCACGCCTTGCCCTATATTCAACAATTTCAAAGAAAAACCATTGTCGTCAAATACGGTGGAAACGCCATGATAAACGAAAAGCTCAAAGCCGCGGTCATACAAGACGTGATTCTCATGTCTTACGTGGGCGTCCGCACCGTGTTGGTGCATGGAGGAGGACCCGAAATAGAGACTCTGCTCAGGTCGGTCGGCAAGGAGAGCCGATTCGTCGACGGCTTGCGGTATACCGACGAGGAAACCATGGAAATCGTGCAGATGGTTCTCTGCGGAAAAGTCAACAAGAATATCGTGTCCCTCATAGAAAGACAGGGAGGCAGGTCCATGGGTATATGCGGCGTTGACGGCGGACTGCTGAAGGCAAGGCGCATAGACGAAGCCGCTCTGGGACTGGTCGGGGAGATTGAAACGGTAAACGCCGCTATCCTCAACACCTTGATAGACGGCGGCATGATTCCAGTGATTTCTTCGGTGGCCATAGAAGAGGCGACAGGCTGTAGTCTCAACGTCAATGCGGACACGGCCGCCGCAAAGATAGCGGCAAGCTTGAGGGCGGAAAAACTCATCCTTATGACCGACGTTCACGGTATTTTGCGCGATGTGAACGATTCCGATTCCCTCATAAGGGTCCTCCCAAAAGACCAAATCCCAAGTCTAAAAGAAGCGGGGATCATAAACAAAGGCATGATTCCCAAACTCGACTGCTGTTCCTTCGCGCTCGACGCGGGCGTGCGCCGCGCGCACATCATAGACGGACGGCTTCCCCACGCGCTTCTGGTGGAACTCTTCACAGACGAAGGCATCGGGACGATGATTGAATAGTATGGAATATTACGGAGACGATTCCCCCATCGCGGCCCTTGCGACAGGCGTCGGTGAAAACGCGCTTGCCGTTATCAGAACCTCTGGGAAAAACTGCCTACAACTATTGGCGTCTGTATTCTCAAACCCCCAAAAACTCCTCGCCGCGCCCGGACATTCCGTTGTTTTAGGGTGGATTCTTTCATCCCATAAACCCGCAGAAAGAATCGACCAAGTTCTCGTTTCCGTGTTCCGCGCGCCGAAATCCTTTACCGGCGAGGACTGCGCGGACGTTTCGTGCCACGGCGGAAGCGCTACGACGACCGGCGTTCTGTCCAGCCTTCGAGCGGCCGGATTCCGAGACAGCCTCCGCGGAGAGTTCGCGTTCCGCGCGTTTATGAACGGCAAGATTGACCTGACGCGTGCGGAATCTATCATGGAGATAGTGTCTTCAAGAACCGAAAAAAGCCTGCAAAACGCGGTTAAACGGCTTTCTGGCGCTTTGGAGAGAGAAATTCGCGCCATAAAAGAGCGTCTTGTGGAGGCGCTTGCGGCTGTAGAGATTTTTCTAGACTATTCCGAAGACGAAGTTTCCAACGACGAAGACGAAAAGTCTGGCGCTCTGCCGAAAAAGCCGCTGATAAGCGACTGCCTCCAACGCCTGCAAGAACTTTCCGCGTCTTTCCGCGTGGAACGGCTCTACCAGGACGGCGCGTCTGTGGTTATCGCGGGACGTCCTAACGTGGGGAAATCTAGCCTATTCAACCGCCTGCTCAAACAGGACCGTTCCATCGTAACGGACGCGCCCGGCGCTACCCGCGACTATATTGAAGCGTCCATCGCGGTACAGGGCGTTCCGATTCGGCTCGTCGACACCGCAGGCTTGCGTGAAACGGAAGACGCGGTTGAAAGAATCGGCGTGGAATACGCCCGCAATTTAGCGAAATCAGCGGACGCGCTACTCTACATCGTTGACGGGGAGGCAGGGTTGACCGCCGAAGACGAGGGTTTTCTTGACGGCGTTAGCCGCGAGCGCGTAATAGACCCAGGAAAAGTTATCATCGTATTTAACAAAGCTGACTTAGTGTCAGAAAGAGACGCAGGCCGTCTTTTCGTTTCAGCGAAAACAGGTCAGGGGCTTGACGACTTGGCGCAAGCCGTCGTCCAGTTCCTGCGCGTTTCAGGGGACGAATCCGCAACGCTCGTCGGCGTCGCGTCCGCCCGCCAAAAAGACCTCGTTGATAGGGCGGTTGACTGTCTATCTTCCGCGCTCGTTCTTTCCGAAAAGAAGGAACCGCTTGACGTTATCGCGCCGCTTGTGCGGACCGCGGTAGACGCGCTTGGCGAAATCACCGGGCAAGTGTCAACGGCCGATATTCTGGAAACTATGTTCAGCAAATTCTGCGTAGGTAAATGAAAAATCCTCGCGGCTCTGCGGCGGGATTTAGACTTCAAGAGAAAATATAAAGTTTGCGTTTGCTCACAAAGAGCTATAGCCTGTTTTCTATCGCCCTAACGACAGCGTCGCCCATTGCGCTTGCGCCGACTATCTTTTCGGATACCGTAAGTCCGCTGGCGCTCGCAATATCCGCTGTCCGTAAACCTGAATCAAGCGTAGCGCCAACTGCAGATTCAATGAGGGAAGCTTCTTTTTCAAGACCGAAGGAATAATAGAGCATCATCGCGGCTGAAAGTATAGTACCCAGCGGGTTGGCGAGGTCTTTGCCCGCAATATCAGGAGCGGAGCCGTGAATCGGCTCATATATGCCCATTCTGCGTCCTCTATTCGTCGCGGCGCCGAGACTGGCCGACGGCAACATTCCAATGGAGCCGGTGAGGACAGACGCTTCGTCCGAAAGAATGTCGCCGAAAAGATTGGAGGTAACTATTACGTCGAATTGGCCTGGATCGCGAATCAACTGCATTGCAGCGTTGTCCACGTAAAGGAAATTCGTCTCTACCGCCGGATAATCTTTTGACACAACCGACGCAACCTCGCGCCATAGCCGGGAAGATTCAAGTACATTTGACTTGTCCACTATGCAGAGCTTCTTACTGCGCCCCATCGCCGCATCGTAGCCCATGCGGAGAACTCGCTCAATTTCTAACCACGAATATTTTTCCGTGTCAAAGGCGATTTTACCGTCAGCGCTTCGCCCATGTTCGCCAAAATAAAGCCCGCCTGTGAGTTCTCTTACGATGAGGATATCAAATTCGGGCTTATGGTCCGCGTTGCTTTTAACAAGAATCTCGTCTTTTATAGGGCAAGCCGTCCGTAATTGGGGCAAGAGCCGCACGGGGCGCAGGTTGGCGAACGCGCCGAGACCAGCGCGTAGTCCAAGGAGGGCGCGTTCCGGGCGTAGACGACCGGGTAAGGTCTCCCATTTGGGACCGCCCACAGCTCCGAGGAGAAGGGCGTCGCATTGCTTGACGAACTCCAGCGTTTCCGGGGGCAGAGGTTCGCCCGTACTGTCAATGGCGCATCCGCCTACTTCTAGTTCCACATAGTTAAAGATATGTCCGGTTTTGTCGCCCGTCGCGTCCAATACTTTGACCGCCTGTTCCACAACTTCGGGCCCAATGCCGTCTCCCGGCGCTAATGCGATTGAAAAATTCATTGACTTTCTCACTCTTCCGCGTTCCACACATCGGAGCCGTCTCTGAAGCGGTAAGACCAGAGTCCGTTCTTCGTAGTGGCCGCAAAGAGTATTTTGGAATCCGCGGCTTGGGCTATATCGGTAACAACATGGATGCCGATGGTGGAATCGTATTTGTCCGCGTTTGAAACGGTTGAAGGCGAATGTAAGCCTGGTTTAAATATGCTGGGCTTTTTCGGTAAAGCGCCTTGCTCAAGGACGATTTCTCGATAACCAAGAACAGTAGATATTGAATAACCTTGAAGTCCGACAAGAAGGAGTGTGTTCGTCCCATTTTCTTCCCATAAGCCCATGCCGCCTGTGAGATAGGAACCGGCGGATAACGCAACGGTGAAGCCGCTTGAATCGCCCCGTAGAATTTCGCCGAATCTGGTAACCGCGACTACTTCATTTCCCACAGTGAGAACGCCGACCGTGTTCTTGCCTACAGAGCCGCTAACTGCGGAAGGAGAGAACTTTACGCCGTCATAAGTGAAGATACCCTTTTCAGCGACCGCTAGATAGTAAACTCCATTGAGATACGCCGCTCCCATGAGCAGGGCGCCAGGACTCATCGTTCCGTTTAAACCGCCCGTGTCGTAAGCGTCCACCGCGGTTTTTGTTGCGGCGAATATCCGCCCGCCGCTTGTTTCGTCTCCCGCGCCAATTATGGTTTCAAAATTACCGTGGACAACTTCGTCCCACGCCGTACCGTCGTATTTCTTAATATAAGTAGTTTCCATTGGCTCGCCGATCAACACGAACAGGCTTATATTGTCAGTCGCCAGTTCGAGGATTTTACCGCCAGGCGAAGGCAGTCTGCTCCACGAGTCGTTTTCGTACACATGAACGGTCCCGCCCATTCTACTCGTTGAATATAACTTAGCGCCTAATTGAACGATAGCGGTTGGTCCCCCCATGATTCGAGGGTCGGTCGGTTTTACTTCCTGCGAGATTTTGTAAAAGATGTGGTCTTGGTCGCAAGAAAAAAGCGTCGTAACGGCTAATATTGTCAGTATCGTCGAAAAGAGTCTCTTTATCATTAAAATTCCTTAATTAAAAATGATATTTTGCGGAAAGCGTTATTTCCAAGAAATGTCCGGTCATATTTTTTCTAGCTTCGCTAACCCATTCTGGAACTATCCACCATGCGGTGTTTAGCCCGAAAGACCAATCCGGATTAAATCTGAAAAAAACCGAAACCGTGGGTTTTAAAAAAAAGCCGAAGTAATCAGTTTCAAGGTACTTTTGAGTCGCGGCGCCAAACATGAGCGAGACGGGGAATTCAAATCTTTTGAGAATGAACTCATATCCGATACGAAGACCAAAAGGAACCACATAAAGCATATTTTCTCCTATAGTAGCCGCAAACATACCGCCTATCTCGCCGCCTAAAAAAAAATGCGGGGCAAGATAGTAATTATACGCAAGAGACAGGGTACTACCCACCTTGACGTTATTCACGGCTTGCCCGGCGTCTCCGTCAAAGAGAAGCGGTATAGCAATCCCCAACGAAATGGCGAAATTCTGTTCCCCGCTTGAGTAGAAAGAGGGCGTCCCCATGTCCCATTCCTCAATGGGAATCTCTTCATCGTCTTGGGCAAACGCGGGACTCAAACAAAAAACCAGTAAAAAAAAGGCTATCGCCTTATACATCAGCGTCTCCTATTGGGCGTCTCTAACAATCTGATTTCTAGAGACGACTCGGATTTTCAGTAATTCAATATACAGTAAAAATTTCTGGAAAACATTCATGGCTTTTATCGGAGAATGCGGCATATATATCACGGCGCCTAAAAACTTTAGTTTTTAATAATTCTCCACTGAACCATCTCAAATAATATAACATAAACAATTAGTCTTATTCAATAGTTACGAATCGAGATTTTCTGTCAAAAGGGCGTTCTTTTTGTTTTAAATAATCGTCAAAAAAAATCAAAATCTCTTGACAAACAAGCGGAATTTTTGTATTTTAATAACGATTTAGGCGCCGTACCCAAGCGGTAAGGGAGAGGTCTGCAAAACCTTTATGCAGCAGTTCGATTCTGCTCGGCGCCTTTTTTCCAATTTTAACTGCCCATTTCATTATTTTATCCCGTTGAATACGTTTTTACGTCTTTATTCCCTCGATGTTCCCTTTCTAGCGTATACTCTTATTAACCTTATCTGTTTGATTGTTCGTTTCCCGCATTCGTCTGTCTGAAATCCTCTCGAAAAGCGCTGTTTATCCCATTACCGACGGGATAGCAAAGAATGGTAATACTCTGATAACCGATTTTCATAATATTCTCGTAGACGACCAAACAAAACACAAGATTTTTGTGTGGTTTCTGCCCGACAAGAGCCTGACCGAGGCGACGCGCTCCGCGCCGTTGAACAGGCTGCACGGCGTAGAGAACGGACCCATCGTCGACGGCGTACAGGACAAAGCCAGCGGCGCGATAAACAGCGTCGTCGCGCCTGGGCGCAGCGTCCAGTTGAAGAGCTTTCCTAATCCCGTCAAACATTCCCCCTCGCGCATATCGGTGTCAGACACCCACGCTCCGCGCCTGTACCTCGCCCGTCCCGCGGTGTCAGGCACTCGCCGCACCCTCGCCTGTACCTCGCCCGTCCCGCGTAGTGTCAGACACTCGCCTAGCATAGTGGACGGAGCCGCCTAGCCTATGTCGTAGGTGTCAGGCATGGATGGGTGTCTGACACGCGGAGGTTCGTCGGGCGTCAGGCGCTAACACCGTAAGTCCGATAAACCATCCCTGTGTTCCGATACACCCATAAGAAGTCGTCCATCAAACCTGTCCGAATAATCATAATTCTAAACTGAATATTATTCACAGCTAAATTAGTATATTAAATTACTATTCCTAATGTATTAACGAATAGAAATCATATCTTTTTACAGGAGGTTCAATATGAACCAAAGAAAACGACGGAATACTGCGCTAACTCTCTGTTTAATCGCGGTTACATCCCTGCTCGCCATGAATTGCGATTCAGGCGATTCGAATAACGACAATCCTACCCCACCCCCCATCAGTCCGTCCTGGACCCCAAGAGAAGGGTATCTTAACACGCCCCTAAACGAATTGGATCCAGTCGCTTTTTACGGCGGTGAAGTCGGCTATTTGGACGAGTATTACACGCTAGGTCCAAAAACAATCTACATAGACGGTTCTCTTTCTAATGAAGCCATCGACGATTATCCTTATGTGTATAATTCTTTTGTTTCAGCCGCGGAGAATTTCGTCGACGGCTCTGAAACGGAACCGATGCGGGTTCTCATTGCGCCCTGGGTTTACTGGTGCGACGACCGAGACGATCCCGTAGACGCAGGGACAGAAGGAAAAAGTCTCTTCGGAATGGAAATTGAAAAGACATGGCTACAACTCGAAGGACTAACCATAGACCCGAACAACGTCATCCTCTGCGGCAACAGAGGACAGTACAACGGCTCCCAAGGGAATTGGACTCTATTCAGAATCCAAGGAGACGGATTGCGCGTCCAAAACCTTACCATCGCCAATTATTGCAGCGTTGACCTGATTTATCCCTTGAACCAAGAACTCAATTACCCCAAACGCAGCACGGCTAACCCCCAAGCCCAACTGGCGGCTTATTCAGGCGATAAAGCCTTTGCCAGAAACGTCAACTTCATAAGCCGCCTTAACCTCATGCCCATCAATGGAGGGACGCGCACCCTCTACGAGAACTGCCACTTCGAATGTACAGACGACGCTATCAATGGAAACGCCGTGTACTTGAACTGCGATTTTGATTTTTACGGCGGCAAACCAGCCGCGGTATTGAACGGCTCCGTATTCCTGAACTGCGATTTCACAGTCAAATCCAGTGAAAGCCTTAACATGGGCAAGGGTTCCTCGCCTTACGGGGCTATCATAGATGGACGCTTCGTCTCTGACGGCTCAACCTCCATAGGTTGGACCCAAGACCCAACGCTTACCGTGCGATGCTATCAGTATAACGTTACCCTGAACGGCGCTCCTATCGTCATGAGCGCGGATTACCCCGGAGTCTCGGTGGTCATCGCAGATGATTCCGCTTTGCTTAAAGCGTATAAATTTATCTACGGAGGAGAAACCGTCTATAATACCTATAACCTGCTCCGAGGCGCGGATGACTGGGACCCTATGGGTATAAAAGAAAAAGTCGCAGCGGCTTCCTCCGCAGGACTGGACTTTGGCGCCCTACCCGTGCGTATGATTGCAAGCGTTTCCCCAGATTCTCTGGAAACTGGGACCGCGGAAACGTCAACTGCGGATTACACGGTGATAGGTCAATCGGAGACGCTGGCTAACGCTGGAGACGTCAGTTGGTCTATCTTTTCGGGGCAAGAAGCCTATGCAAGCGTCGCGCCCTCCGCAGATAATGGCGCAGTCATTACGCCGACCAATAACACATACAGCGCGGTACCTGTGGTGGTGGAAGCGGTCTCCGCGCTCGGTCTCCATGCGGCCGCAGTGGTTACGGTAAGACCCGGTATGACGCCTCCTCCCGCCTTCGCAACCGAGCCGTCGATAGAACAGCTCGCCGAACAGGGCAAATTAAAGGTAAATTACGCCCTGAACCTCCCCAGCGCGGACCTGACTGACCAATCCATCGTCAGTTGGTATAGGTGCGCCGACGAAGCAGGGACCGACGCCCGTCTGGTAGCCGTGTCGCGTAACAATATCCCCGAATCTGAATATACGCTGACCAATGGAGACGTGGGTTACTATATCAAAGCCGAAGTTACGCCTAAACATATCATTTCTTCAATCGGGGATGAATATTTAAGCGCCTATTATCCCAACGCTATTTCAGCTTCCTTGGTGAAAAACGGTAATACCCTGATAACCGATTTTCATAATATTCCTGTAGACGACCAGCCGGAAGTTAAGGCGGGTTTCTGGTCACTGGACTCTTATCGTCCCCCCAGTATGCAAGACGGGCTCAATTTTAACTACACCTATAATCCGGGCAGTCCTGGGTGGAGATACGCCGCGGGGCAGGACAACGCCTCGGAAGCGAATATCGGACGGCATGCTCTGATGAACAGCGGACGCGGCGCGCGATTGCGCTATACGCCTATCGCCGGGACCTACGGAAATATGACGGCGACCCTGGTGATTAACCCCGAAAAATCCGCGGACCAGGGCTTTGGCGGCGCGGGGCAGTATCTGGACGTGGGCGTCAAATTCAACAATGAAACCATGACTGGTTACGCCCTGCGGATTGAACGGGTATCAGCCTTTGGGAATGGGACGGTTATGGACTTGGTGAAATACGAAAACGGCGAGATTACCTATTTAACCGACAACAGGAAAGAGTCCGACGCGGCGCACGCGGCATGGAACGCGGCCGAACTCGGTTCAGCGGAAAAAGCCGCGCTCCAACTGGCAAGGGACGCCTACGCCAATACCTGTTTTACGACCGCGTGTACCGTAGAGCTCAAGGTCGTCGGCTCTACCTTGAGCGCCAAAGTCAGAACCACCAAAGCTCAAGACAGCGCCAAAAAAGCCCTTGGGTATCAAGCCGAGATTGATTTAAGCGCGGAAATCGCCCCCAACGTCGAAGGCGGATTCTGGCTTAATCACACCGGAACTACCAGCGCGGGAAATCGTTCGCTCCTGACGAATCTTCAGATAGACTGGGACTAATTCATACGATGTCGACGCCTCCCTTGTCTTTAGACGAGGGAGGCTCGCCCCACGCTCCGCTCCCTCGCCCGGGCTCGCCCCATGCCAACCCCGCGGTGTCAGACACTCGCCGCACCCTCGCCTTATCTGTTATCTGAAAAAAAATCTGAAATTTTTTAAAAAAGATCGCTTGACAATTGCGATACCTGTATTATATGATAGTCGCATGACCAAACGAAACAATCCCCCCTATCCATTTCTCGCCGCACGTTGCGCCAATAATCGCGCGGGTAGCCGCGGCAATGAATCGAACGTCCCCCCCCCCGTATATTTACTTATACAGTGGCGAATACTACTCGCTGAATAGGCAAGACGGCGGGCGTTTTCTCGAATATTCGACAGGGCGGGAAAGTTCCGCAAAGTCTCGTTTCACGGTCTCATGGCGCGTCGTCGCGGGCGCGAAAGCCAAAGAACCTGTTATCTTTTATCTGAAAAGAGACGGAGATGCGGTACGCGCATGAAGAGCGTACAAACGCGGAAGGAGTTCCACAAACGCGGTCGTTGACAGCGGGAACCGCCGCGTGAATGAGGAATGAGAAGGAGTACTAATATGAAAAAAAGATATGCGTTGATTGTGCTCATGACGATGTGCGGCGTGGCGCTATTCGCGCAGACGGCGGCGGACTTTGGGCTACACATAATGGGCGCGGGTAACGGCGTGGGGATCGCATCCTACAACGGACCAGGCGGGAACGTCGTTATCCCCGGAACCATCGGTCGCGAGCGCGTTGACTTCGTTGGCGAGTATGCTTTTGAGGGTTGCGACAGCCTGACGTCCGTTACGATACCGGAAGGCGTTACCTATATCGGCGACGGCGCTTTTGAGGGTTGCGACAACCTCGAGGCGATCAACGTGTCGCCCGCGAACCGTCAGTATAAAGACGTCGACGGTGTCCTGTTTACCAAAGACGGCAAGACGCTTGTCGCCTATCCGGGCGGCGGGAAAAGCGTCTATACGATACCTGAAGGCGTTACCTATATTGGCGACGGCGTTTTTCAGGGTTGCGGCAACCTCAAGACGATCAGCGTGTCGCCCGCAAACCTTGAGTATAAAGACATCGACGGGGTCCTGTTTACCAAAGACGGCAAGACGCTTGTCGCCTATCCGGGCGGCGGGAAAAGCGTCTATACGATACCTGAAGGCGTTACCGCCATCGGCAGGCGGGCTTTTTCGCCCTGCGCGAACCTGACGTCCGTCGCGATACCGAGAAGCGTTACCGCCATCGGCAATAGCGCTTTTTACTGGTGCAAAAGCCTGACATCCGTCGCGATACCTGAAGGCGTTACCGCCATCGGCGACTTTGCTTTCGCTTCGTGCGACCGCTTGACGTCCGTCGCGGTACCGAGAAGCGTTACCGCCGTCGGTAATAGCGCTTTTTCCCGCTGCGACAGCCTGAAACCGGAAATCAGAGCGGATATTCAAAAACGATTTGGAAATACGGCATTCTAGGGACGCTGACAAATATTTTCCTCGCCGTACCGTTCGGCGCGGAGAAACGACAGGCAGTGCAAACGCGGAAGGAGTTCCACAAACGCGGTCGTTGACAGCGGGAACCGCCGCGTGAATGAGGATAGTTTTAAGGATATGGAAGAATGAAAAAGACCGTGAAAATAGCGATAATCTCCGCGGCCGCTGTTGCGGCGGTAGCTGGAGCGCTCTTTGTCGTAATCCCGCTTGCCACGTCAAAACAAGCGGAGGCGAGGCTGGGCGAGGCGCTCGCCGAAGCGGGTATTCCCGAAGATATGTGGAGCGTTGGCAGGGCATACTATGTCCCGCTTCTGGGGCGTTTGACGGTTGAAAGACTGGAATTCGGCGAGAGAGGCGTCGGCGCCTTCCTCGAAGCGAAAAAAGCGGTACTGTCGCTTGACGCAAGCAAGAAAGACTTCTTCGCGGGTTCCGTGGAGATTCGGGACGCGTCGTTTTCCACGAACGATGTCGGCGTTACCGTCAAAAGCCTCTCGGTGAACGATTTTTCCGTGGACAAGGCGCTGTTCGCCTATTCGCCATTTGAAGCCGTCCAAAAACTCGGCGCTATCCGCGTGAGCGGCGCGGCGTTCACGCAAGAAGGTCGGACGCGCTTTTCTCTGGGAAGCCTCAACGCCGCCGTCGGTTACGCCGAAGGGAAAATCCCGTTTTCCTCGTCGGTAACGTTAAAAGATTTGGCGATAGACGTTCGACAGTTCGCGCAGTTTCCCGCTTTGCGCCCGGAATACCGTCTTTCCAACTTAGAGCTTAAGAATTCGCTTTCCAACGGCGTTTATACGGTGAATCTTGTCATCGACGAGGAGAATCTTTTTACGATAAAAGTCAATCTTGGCGTTTCTCTACCCCACTCCCTCATTGCGTCCGGCAGAATAACCGATCTCGCGGGAATTGATTATGGGGAAGAGGTAAAGATGGATTCGCTTACGCTTACCTATACCGATAAATCTCTTTTGGATCATATTTTTGAACTCGCGGGAATGTCAGGCGGTAGAGCGGAAGTTGCGGGAGAGTTAAATGAAACGCTCATGGCGTTCGCAGAGAGGGGCGGAGTCGACGCGGAACGGTTCGCGAATGAAGCCGCGAAATTTATCGCAAAGCCCGGGAAGTTTGAGCTGAAAACAAACCTCGATTTCCCAATGAGCCTTGAGGACATAAGCCAAAACCCATTCTCAATGAATGTAAGCCTTTCCATAAACGAAGGAAGACCTTTCACAACCGGCGAATATTAATAGACGCGGCGATCGGCGATACGCGCCGGCGTATAACGTGGAAAGCGTTCCGCGAAACGACCCCGTCGGGGACGGGAACCACCGCGATACGCTGTATACGCCAGAGTAAAGGAGACTTATATGGTAAACATGGTAAACGTGAAATGCGCGGCGAGGTTTTTGTTTCTCGCTTTGGGTTCCGCGCTCTACGCCGGCGGCGGCGGGGAAACAGCCCCAAAGCCCGACGTGGACCGCGCCGCGCCCGCAGTTGAAGTTGCGCAGTCCGCGCCCGCAGCCCCGGCTCACCCCTTTTACATCGGGGACGGCGGCAAGGGCGCGAGCATAACAATCCTCGCGCCCGAAGCCAGGGGCCTCGCGGAAGATCAAGATTACCTTCCGCAACTGGTTCAGGGAGAGTTTATGTCCAACTTTTCAGGGTATTCCGGCGTTTCCGTCTTTGATCGCATGAACCTGGATAAAATCTACGAAGAACAATTATCAGGCTATTATAGCGACGAGGACGCCGCAGGGCTTGATTTGGGACGTCTAACCTCGACCGATTATATAATGAACGGCAGTATCACAAAGACGGCGACAGGATACGCGCTTCAAATACAAGTTACAAGAAACGAAGGCAAGATGACCGCGGCGTCGTATTCGGGGACCTGTACCTTCGCGGAACTGGACAACTTAACCGGCGTACGCCGGGCGTCGCTGGATCTGCTCCAGAAGCTGGGCGTCGAGCCGACGGAGCGGACGCGCAGGGAACTTGGGGGCGCGGCGAGACCGCAGGCCGTCATGGCTCAGACCGCGGACGCCAAGGGCTATACCGCGGACCGGAGCGGAAGGACAGCCGAAGCCGCCATCTATTACGCCCAGGCGGCCGCGATAGACCCCACCATGTTGCAAACGGCGAGTCGAGCGAGCGTCCTGACCGCGACGATTGCGAGCGGGAGCCTCGGCGCTGGCACGCGGGACCTCATTCAACAACGCAAGGACTGGATAGCCCTGCTCGCGGAGACCGAGGAGACCCTCTACAACCTGATTGGCTCCGCGTCCAGCCCACCCTACGCTCTCTATTATTCGACCGATATAAAGTGGGGGAACATCAACTACCAGACGGAAAGCCGAGACGCGCGTTTCGAGACGAACCTGCGCGGGCTGGGGTACTGGTTCGACTCGGTACGGGCGGCGGCGCAGAGCGTCTACGGCGCGGTGTACGACGGCTTAAACAAGACAGGCCGCAAGAACGAGTGGGGGCTGGGGAACTGGCCCGGAAGCGGCGTAACGCAGAAAAATCCCTTCGCGACGGCTTGGCGCCATGACATAAATGTGGTCTTTGAACTGGTGAACGTGCAGGGCAAGGCAATCGGGAGGCAGACCTACTCAAGGCGTGCGGAATATAGCCCCCGGCGGGACGGAAACCAAATCTCCATTGCATACAACGCGGATAATTTTGCGACCGTGGTCTTTAACACGGTCAAAGCCGAGGACATCACCGACCGACTCGCCATACGGGTCGCGTCGGTGAACGGAGCGGATACCCAAACGTCTTCGCCGCCGCTCAGGGTGGCGGCCTTAAGCGACGTTGAATGGGCTGCCAGCAGGACGCTTGCCCCCCGGTACTCGCAAGGCGCGATAAGCGGAAGGAATGAAAAACTGTCGGGTTCCCTGACAATATCCGCGGAAATTTGGGGCGAGCCGGTTGCGTCCATTGGGGATTATGCATTCATGGGAATCAATAGAATCACGTTATTCCTTGACAAATTCATCATCGTTTATTTCTCCGGATACGATGTCATGCCATCTTGGAATGTCGGTGTCAGCGAAGGGATATTTTTCGGCAATCAACTGACCAGCGTTACTATTCCTAACGGCGTTACTTCCATTGGACAGGGAGTATTTACCGGCAACCAACTGACCAGTGCTATCATACCTGACAGCGTTACTTCTATTGGAAAGGCGGCGTTTGCCAACAACCGTCTGACCAGCGTTACTATCGGAAACGGCGTTACTTCCATCGGGGATTATGCGTTTGCCAACAACGATCTGCCCAGCGTTACTATCGGAAACGATGTTACTTCCATTGGGAGTTATGCGTTTTTCCGCAACCAGCTGACCAGTGTTGTCATTCCCGGCAGCGTTAGATCCATTGGGGGGGGTGCATTTGCCAAGAACCAGCTGACCAGCGTTACTATCGGAAACGGCGTTACTTCCATTGGACTGGAAGCATTTGCCGGCAACCAGCTGACCAGCGTTGTCATTCCCGACAGCGTTAGGTCCATTGGTGGTAGCGCGTTTGATTCCAACACCACTCAACAAGGATCGTACTTGTCGCCGACCAGCATTACCATCGGAGCAGATGTTAGCATTTACGGCGACAGAAACCCCAATTTTTTTCAGTCTTTCATAACTTCTTACAACAAAAATGGCAAGAAGGCGGGAAACTATACCTACAAAAAGGACGGCACAACGTTTTACTGGCGTTTTACGCCGCGTTAAGGGCGGGGAGTGAGACAGATAAACAGGTAGCGCGAAGTCCGTTTTTTATACGCGGGTCGCGGGCGTCTGGCATGTGAGCGAGTGTCTGACACCGCGAGGATGCGCTACAACGGTCGCAGGGGACGGGTGTCTGACACTATCTGTTATCTTAAAAGCGACGATCTGAAAGTCTCCTTGTGTATTCTCATAATTTCATATATACTGTTCTTATAAAGTCGATGATGTCGTAAGGATGATTAAACCATGGAGAAAAAATATAAATATTACTTTATTATTGCGGGGATTTCACTCTTTTTCATTTACATTTTCGCGGCCGCCCAGCCTGTTCCGCAAGAGACTATCCTTTCTTCTACGTGGATACATTCTCTTGTTTCCACCTATCCTATGGAAGAGATGGAAGTTGTTAATCAGGACGAATTGATTCCGTTTCAACTGGGAAACTACTTCGGGTATGTTGATAAAAGCGGCAATTTCACCATAAACCAGGTGAAGACGGGTTATGTGTCTCTATCAAAGCGAAACTGGGCGGAATACTCCGCGATTCCTGAAGAGATAATTATCCGTAACCCTAAAAACGAGCAGATTATTTCCATAAATACGGACATGGGGTATCCCTTGTTTCTGGATAATAGAATTTTTTTCATAAACAGAGAGCAAAACGCCATTTATAGCATCAACGAGAGAGGCGAAACTGTGTGGTCTTACACCTTCGCATCCCCTATCACCTGCATCGACGCGGCCGCCGGGCTTTTGCTTGCCGGCTCTCTCGACGGTAAAGTGGAGGTGCTTGACAATAGCGGAATATGTATTTTCTCTTTTGAACCGAGCGGTTCGCGGCTGTCAATCGTTGTGGGATGCGCCCTTTCAAGAGACGGTTCGAGAATCGCTCTTGTGTTCGGCATTGATGAACAGCGTTTCCTATTTATGGAAAGACTGGGCGACACGCTTGACAACAAATACCGCGTGATTTACCACGAATTTCTGGGACGAGGATTCAGACGGCCTGTGCACATCGCCTTTGTTGACAGCGACAACAGGATCGCGTTTGAACGGCAGACAGGTCTCGGTCTCTACGACATAACGACGCGCGCATCCGTCGCCTTACCGATGAAGGGCGAAATAGTGGCTATTGACGAAGACGGTAGCGGCGGGCAACTTTTCGTTATTACGTCTCAACCGTCGGGTAATAACTATCTGGCGACAATCAGGTTCCCGGGTACCGTCATAGGACAGTCGCCTTTTAAGAGCGATCACACGTTCATGGACAGACAAGGAACAACTCTTTACATCGGCGGCGGCGCAACCCTCGCCGCCTTTGAGATAGGCAAGAAATAAACGGTTGTAATACAAAAAATGACGCCTATAAGCTGCAAATAAAAGAATTTGTTTGTCAGTTACGTGAACAATACTGATTTGAGCTACCGGTTTATTAGACGCCGAAGACCAGTACCCCGATTCCCAGAAGCCCTGTATATACTGCGAATCCCCACAGCCGATGTTCTTTCACCAGTTTGAGCATGAGGCGCACAGAGAAAAAACCGACCGCCGCGGCTGTGAGCGTCCCGACTATAAGGGGAGCGATTTCCACGTGTACGGCGTTTCCATTGGCAAGGTCTTTTACCTGTAAAACCAACGCGCCCAGAATCGCAGGAATGGATAAAAGAAAGGAAAAACGCGCGGCAAAGTCTTTGTCGAGCTTGCGGGCAAGAGCGCCGGACAGAGTGAAGCCGGAACGGGAAACGCCCGGTATGACGGCGACGGCTTGCAATACCCCGATGACCAAAGCGTCTATGACGCTCATTTGGCGGAGCCGCCGTCTGAAAGAATCGCCCCTATTTCCGAGAAAGTCCGACGCAATAAGGGCAAGAGACGTGAGAAGAAAAGCCCATCCCAAGAAATCTGTGGACGTAAACGCCGCCTCTATCGAGTCCTTAAAAATAAGGGCTGTCGCCACAGTCGGGATGGTTGCGATAATCAAGAAACCAGTCAACGGCTGAATGGGTTTTTTAATTATCGCCCAGACATCTTTCCAAAGAACTGCGAAAACCGCAATCAACGTTCCCACATGGGTCATAACATCGAAAAGTAAGGTTCCTTCGGATATTCCGAAAATCTTCTGCAAGAGTACCAGATGCCCTGAACTGCTCACCGGAAGGAATTCAGTTACGCCTTGCGCCGCTCCAAGTATTATCGCTTGTAGTACGCCCATTATTTCCTACTCATCGTAGCTGGCTTCGGCGTAGTCGTCGAAATCAACGCTAGGCTTTGGCGTCTCGTCCGCCGCGCCGTCTATGTTGAGGGCGTTTCTTAAGGCTTCCGATAGGAAGTCCTCGTCAAAGAAAGCGGCTAACTCGTCGGCCTGGCTGCGGGTGAAATACATCCTGATTTGTAGGGACGATTTCTTGCTACTTTCGCTCTCGTTCAGCGTATCCGGGGCTTCCCTTTGCAGCACCATAAAATAGGGCGCTTCCTGTCCTGTACTTTTGTCTTTTTTAAATATGTACCCGATTTCAAAGAGGGGATAGGACTTGGATTTGGAGGCGAAAGAGAACGACCACCACATCGTCATGCCAGTCGTTTTGCCGTAGGCCGAAGGGGTTCTAAAATTCTTCTTGGGTAAATTCCTTGCGGTATACGCGTCCTTGTATTGGGCGAGCGCGGAAATAAAAATCTCTCTGTTCCGCTTGTCCCAATACTGAGTGTATTTAACGCCCTGATAGGAGAAATAAAGAGACACTGCGTTGATACGAGGGTCAAACGAGACTTCAATATTCTTTTTATCAAGTTCGGAAGAAAAGAATTTATCAAATTCAATAGACGCGACTCCCAAACGAATCGGATCTACATCGGCTACCATATTAGGGTCGGACGGCTTGGGCGTGGAAGAACATCCCGTAAACGCAAATATCACGGTAAAAGCCGTATAAAAAAGAAAAAACGCTTGCTTCATGGGAAAACTATAGCACATAAAAGCGTCTTTGGCAAGCGGATTAAATAAAAGTTTGACTGGATGCGTCTCCTAGTTCTCTATACCGCGAAAGCGATATTTTTGCGATTGTCCGCAAACGTTCAGTATCCTGTATTCTCTTGGGGTTAAATATCTCGTCGCTCTGCGAAGGAGGAGGATTCTTTATTTATGGCGGGTTTAGTCAAACGCGAGGACGGGGCGTTGATAGGCGGGCTTTTATGGCGTTACTTTACCAGCGCCGGCGAATTCTCGTTGGCGATGGTGAAGTATTTGACCGCGCGGTATATGACGTCGGCTATGGTGAGTCCGACCGCGGCCGCGGCGCCTATGGAGACGGCTAGAAGCGTGTTCGCGCGCGCCGCATTTTCTTCGGTCGGGTTGGTTTGGACTTCTGTAAACGCCGAGCCGTACATACCGCCGCCGCCTTGCCAGGGGAAACCCACTACCATAACCAAAGGCAAGCTCATCCAGAAAAGCCCGTACGATAAATACATCCTGTCCCGCGCCTTCTCAACCGGCTTTTTTTCCGGGTCCGGAAGTAGTCGAGTTTTTAATCTCTTTGTTCCTGCCGTCATGTCCGATGTACTTTCAAAGACCGCCAAACTGCCTTTGTTTCCCTCCATTTCAATGCGGAAATAGTCAAACATGTTCGATGGTAGGTCAAGGGTGAACGGCGTTTCTCCCAAATACAACGCGCCTTTGTAGAGCGGCGCGGTAAGCTCGCCGTTTTTGTCAAACGCCGTTATGCTCATAGGCGCAAGATTGACGAGAGGCAGAGTAACGGAAACCTCGGCGCTCTCGTCTTCGTTGAGTTCAAGCGGCACGGATACTGTTCTGCGATTCTCCGCGGAAACGGTCACAAGTATCTTGCCCGGCGCCTGAAGGGTTTCTTCTCCCGCCTTCTCCACAAGATCGTCGCCTATGAAGACTAAGGCGTCCGCCGCGTCAGCCAAGACGGCTACTCGCGCAGACCGATAGCCTGATACGGCATCTATGAGTTCCGCTGCCAATTCGTTAATAGCAACTGATATATCTTCCGCAGAGAGTAGAATGTTGTTCTCGTATATGAAGGCGTTAAACGCGAGGCTCCAAATCTTGAGCTTCAGCAATATACGTCCGTGGTATTCTGTAAGCGCGCCAGACATAAAGGCGTCTGCTTTTTGCGCGACGCAGAATTGTCGCTCCCCGCCAGACTTAGGCGGAACGGGAAACGTCCCTGACCGATTGGATTCCGCGAGCTTAAAAGGAACCTCTTCGGCGATGAGCGGGGCTTGGGTATCCGCGTTACGAAATTCCTCTTCCAGTTTCAAAATATCCGCGTCAATGGTCTTGATGGATTTCTTGGACTTCCATTCAGGATTGCCTTGGAAGACAACGGCGTCTCTTTGAGCTCGTTTATCCATGAGTTTCTTTGCGGCGTCCGTTCTTGCCTTTGCCCAAGCCCTGCTCTCGTAGTACCGATATTCCTCGTCGGCGCATTTGTGCAAACTTATAGAATGAAGACGCTGGTAGAGGTTTCTCTCCACAACGTTACCGGCAGACTGCATCGAAACCGGGACGCCGGATACGTCTATACTGGTCAACGCAAAAACCCATTCGATATTCACGGGCGTCGTCCCCGCTTCCTCCGAACCGAGCGCGCATAAGGACCCGTTGGCGGCTAGAAAGCACGCCAGAAAAACTGGACTCTTGTATAAATTCCCCATCGCAACCAACATTATCACGAGAAAATAAGACTGTCAAGTCCGCTCCTCGACGCAAGAAAATCAACTTCCACTATTCTGCTTTTCTGTCGTAATGGATTGACGAGGAGGCGCGTATGGAGTATTATGCTTCACAGAGGAGAATAATTGATTGAAAAACAAAATTATTGGAATTATTACGGTTGCGTTGGTTATCGGGTGCGCTACACCAGGCGGCGCTGTAAAGATTCGTCCGCCGCGGGGTATAGCCGCGAAACCAGAGGGGCAGGCGCGTCTGCAAAGAGCGATGGCAAAGATGCGGCGCGGCGAGCCAATATCTCTCGTCGCCTTAGGCGCGTCTATCACAACTGGCTTTCAAGCTGGACCGCCGGAAACAAACGGATGGGCGGGTGTCGCGTCCCGGTGGTGGCAGGAGAAAGCCGCGGAAAACAACGCGGAATTCATCTATCGCAACGCGGGCGTAAGCGGTACGGACTCGGCTTTCGCCTCAATCCGCATAAAGGACCATGTGCTTGCCTTTGAGCCTGACGTGGTATTCGTTGAATTCGCTATGAACGACCAATGGCTCAGCCCGCAGGTACGGAAACGTTCTTATGAGGGGGTTTTGCGCCAAATCCTGGCTGATTCAGAGCGGGCGGTCGCGCTGGTGGCTATCAATCAGCGGGACGGCGCGGACAAGAGTAACCGCTCCGAACAGGAACCTATCGGCAATCACTACCAATTGCCGACTCTCGCATGGGCTGATTGGCAGAGACAGGGGGACCTCCCGAAATACTTCAACGGTAGCGAAAACATCCACCCAAACACCGCGGGACACGCCAACATAGCGGAAGGTATAATAGCTTATCTCGACTCTATCTGGAACAACCTTCCGCCGGACGACGCTATTCCGTCTATTGACATAGCTCTTCCTCCCCCTTTAGTCTCGGACGAATTCCAATACGTTGATTGCCTGGGATGGGAAAAAGCGGCTGAAGAAGACGCGGTTATATCGAGCAATAGCTGGTCCGAAGGAAGCGACAAGCACAACGAATGGGCGAGCAGGGGCGCGCCTCAACCGGAAGGCTGGACTACCGACAAGACGGACGCGGAATTGCAAATCGCGGTCAAGGGTAAATCCGTGGGCGTTCTCTACGCGGAAAGTTCTCTCTATCGTAACGGCTCTGCGTGGGTGAGTTACCCTGACGGCAAGACAACGCCGAAAGTTCCTATAAACTGCTACGTCTCCTACCGCGTCGGGTACTTGGGATGGGCTTACGCTGAAGTGGCTAATAATCTGGGCGCGGGAGCGATTCTCCATATCGGCATGGGGTCGGGCGGTCCCCCTGGTCAGAAAACCAACGTCGTCGCGGTCGTTTGTACAGGCGTCCGTCCGTGAAGAATAGTTTTCGGCATATTATAACGGAAATGCGAAGTAGGAAATTCGTCGCGCCTTGTCCGCGAGCAAAATATCCTACTTCTTTTACCTGTTAAATAAAGCCTGTAACTCCTCATGACTCATCCGCGACAGCCAAGCTTCGCCTGATTCTACCGTCATATCCGCTAATTCCCGTTTCCCTGTCAACATCGCGTCAACTTTTTCCTCGAAAGTATTCTTGGTGATAAAACGATGGACAAACACATTGCGTCGTTGTCCAATACGGAAGGCGCGGTCAGTCGCCTGATTTTCAACAGCCGGATTGTACCACAAGTCGTAATGAATTACATGAGAAGCCGCGGTCAAGTTCAGTCCAAGACCGCCCGCCCGAAGACTCGCCATTAAGATTTTACAGGCGTCGTCCGACTGAAACTTGTCAACAACCTCAGTCCGCCGCGCTTGAGATAAGCCGCCGTGGTAGACAAGAGCGTTCTCGCCCAACTCGTTACGGATAATCATTGAAAGGCAGTCCAACGTTTCAACATATTGGCTAAAAATAAGCGTCTTTTCATGGGAACGACGGATTTCGTCCAGAAGTTCCATCAAAAGCTGGGCTTTACCTGACAATTTTGACACGCACGGACTCTCTTTGTCAAAGACGCGCGGGTGGTCGCAAACTTGTTTCAAAGCCGTGAGTAAACCCATAATCAGAAAATGCGGCGATTCATTCCCGTCGTTACGCCGCATCTCTTCGGACTTCTTGAGCGTTTCCGCCACGATGCTCTCGTAAAGCGCCGCCTGTTCCTTTTCCAAGACCGCGTATTCGTTTTTCACTATCTTGTCCGGCAAATCCGCGATAACCGCCTTATCCGTCTTAAGCCTCCGCATAAGAAACGGCGTGGTTATCAGCCGTAACTCGTCCGCTTTGGTTTTTTCCCGCTTGACCTCAATAGGAAACCGATATTTTATCTTAAATTCGTCCGCGCTCCCAAGGTAACCCGGTAGGATAAAGTCAAAAAGAGAACGCATATCCTCAAGGCAGTTCTCAACCGGTGTGCCGGACAAGGCGAGCTTATAATGGGCGCGCAGTTTTTTCACCGTCTTCGAGCCGCGAGTGTCCGCGTTTTTAAGTAAGTGCGCTTCGTCAACAATCAAAAACGCGAATTCGCGCTCAAAAAACGTCTCCGCGTCCCGTATTGCCGTTTGATAAGTTGTGAGAAATACGTCTGAATCGTCAAACCGCCGTTTTGCCCCGTGATAACGCGCCGCAGAGAGGCGCGGCGCGAATCTTGCCAATTCGCGCGCCCAATTTTCCAAAAGCGCCGCGGGCGCAATAATCAAAGCCTTTTCGTTAAGCAAACCGTCTTCTTTAAGGCGCAAAATCACAGAAATCGCCTGAATCGTTTTGCCAAGTCCCATGTCGTCCGCCAATATCGCGCCAAATCCCATAAAAAGCAGGGAACATATCCATTGATAGCCCCGTATCTGATAGGGGCGCAATACCGCGTTCAGAGACGCGGGCGGCGGAAAATCCCGTTCCCGTAATAAATCCGCGATGATTTGCTCCGCGTCAAAAGACAGGACGCTGTTTCCTGAAAAATGCTCTTTCAGGAAATCACGAGCGTCTGGCGCGGATTTTTCGGCGTATTTGAAGAGGCGCGCAAGCTCCTCCGCGTCAATACGGATAAATTGGTCGCGGAACTTGACCAAAGCCCGCTTTTGCTTGATAAGCGCGGCGAATTCCGTATCGGTCAGCGTCTGTTCCCCGATGGCAACCTGCCACTTCCAGTCCAGAATTTCGTCAAGATTCATATAGGACAAAAGTCCATGACCTTGTTTATTCTTGTTCACTGAAAGCGCGAGCCGCGGCTTAAGTTCCCGGCGCAGATTTTTGGGGAAAACAACTTCTATACCGAGTCGGGCGATGATATTTGCAGCGTTATCCAAAAAATCTACAAGCCTATCCTCGCTCAAAGAGACGGACGCGTGGGACGCCATCATTCCGAGTTCCGGTAGATAATGGGCAAGCGCGGTGGGCGCTTTCAGAACGTCGATGCGTCCTGTCTGTTTTGCCGCGTCTTTTAACGGGACTCTTTTGATTTTCCCTTCATCGTCCGTCAATATCACGTCCATAGACAGCTTGAAGTTGTATTTTTCTCTATCGTCATAGTTTTTTTCACTTTCTTCCCACAAGGAGAGTCGGTAGTTCCACGCCTTCCAGTCCACGGATAGCACGGACAGCCATCGGTCGATACTCAAGGGGAGGGAGCGTTTCGCGGGACTAGATACGTCAAGCGTAAGTCCCGAAAAGAAAAGTCCCTGTATCTCGTCTGTTTTTTGTGAGAAAAAATATTGACGCTTGACCCATTCGCTCAACAGCGCGCACGACAAAAGCAACGTAACCGACAAACCTGTCGCGTATTTTAATTGCGGGGAGCGCGACGTTTCTGTTTTCAAATCTCGTCCCCTGTTTTTCGCGCTCTTCACTTCCAACATTGCCGGCTCGAATTCCGCGATTTTTACCAGCGTTGTTTTGATACTTTCCAGCCCGTCAAAAGGTATCCACAATACGCGCAGATATCTCTCAAATAAGACGCGCGGCGTAAACGCTCCCGCCGCAATCAAAACATTCAGGAATTTGAACAAATAGAAAAGAAACCTGTAAGACGCTGTTCCGTCATCGCTCGAAAAGGCGCGGAATTGCAGGAAAGCCTCGTAAACCGAATGATGTATGGTCTTGCCGTCAATGGTTTCCTGTTCGAAGAACATTTTTTTGCCCGGCGCGGGGTTAGCGCACAAAATTTTCCACTGTGAGTGGGACGCGGCAAACTCCGCCTGTTCCCCGTTGGCGTCCTCCCACATTTCAAAACGCGCCGCGTGATGGTAAAATTCCGCAAGCGAAATGCTGAGGTCCTTGTCCGCGAAAAATGGAGGTAGGAGCGACAGAATCAGGTTGACGCACGAAGGGATGTCAGGTATATCGGGCGGTTCCGCGGGGCGGCGACGCCCGCCTTTGTCCGTCTCCACTGAAAACGGCGGCGCGATGGAGCGATCGAATTTCGCGCCGAATTTCTTGGCGAGACTGGAAAGGTCCACGCCGCGCAATGTGAACAAGATACGGGGGTCGGCGTCTATTTGTCTTGCCAGCATATAGTAAACAGCGGACTCGTGTTTGCACGGGTCTCCGCTATCAGGACAGTTACACCGCCGTTTCATCTGTTGCCATCGCGGAGGGATGAGATGAACGCCTCCGTTCTTTAGTTTAAGCAGTAACTCTTCGGGTAACTCGCCTGCCGCGATACGGGCAATCAAGGCGGGGTCGTCTTCTATGATTTCCATCACGCGCCTTTTCTCAACCAGTTCTGGGAACGCGATTTCCACTTTGTAAAACGGCCGGTAATTGCCCCTGACTCTTGCGCTGACTAAGCCGTCCGCTATTTCGAGTTTCGTTACCTTGCCGGCGTTGGCGTAAGAACGTCCGCGGTCGATACGCGCTCCCATTTCGTAGCCGTCCAGTACGTCAAGGAACCACCTTCCCCACGGCGTCCGCCCATATTGACCTTTAGCCATGTGAATCTAACGTGTGGTTCATATCCCTCGCTTTAAAGAGCATCTCCTTCAAACACGAGACGCACATATCCGCGCCCGGAAGCAGTTCCGGCGACCCGACGCCCACAACCTTCATACCGCCGGCCTTCGCCGCTTGGACGCCCGCAAAGGAATCTTCAAACACTACGCAGACGGATGGGGATAAGGATAAAGCCGCCGCGGCTTTGAGAAAAACCTCCGGGTCGGGCTTGGCCGCGGAAACCGCGTCGCCGTCTATCACGGCGTCAAAAAGCCCGTGAATACCGAGTCTCCCTAGTATAAACGCCGCGTTCTTGCTTGCGGAACCGAGCGCAACGCGGACGCCCCAGTTCTTCAAATAATCCAGATATTCCAACGCGCCTGGCAACATATCCGTTTGTTTCAACGTTTCGAGGTACTCCAAATACCAGGCGTTTTTCTTGGCGGCCGCGACTTCCTTTTCCGTTTCGCTAATCGAGCGACGGCCCGCTTCCAACAGAATGTCCAAAGAACGCATACGGCTCACGCCTTTGAGTCTTTCGTTGTCTGCTTCAGTGAAATCAAAACCAAACCCCGCGGCGAGCCGTTTCCATGCGAGAAAATGGTACTTGGCGGTATCCACAATCACGCCGTCTAAATCAAATATCGCTCCTTGCATAGTAAACATAGCGAATCATTGTCTCCTTTAGATAATTTCTTCGCTCCACCCGTCCCGCGTAACGGTTACTTCGTGGAGACCATCCGGCAATGCGACGCGGAACGTAACTTCTTCCCAATGGGAAGGTAGGCGGGGCGTTACGCGAATCTCGTTGTTCTTGAGGGAAAAACCGCAGAAGCCGTGAACGACCGTCAGCCAGGCGCCGCCGCTCGCCGCTGGATGCGTCCCGCCTATGTAAACAAGCCCGGCGAAATGCTTGCCTTTGCCGGTAATATCTATTTCCGCGTTCTTGACGAAGAAAGGATACGCCCAATCGCTACGGCCGATTTCGCACGCGAGCAGAGCATACATACACGCGGAAAGGCTTGAGCCGTGTTCGGTGCGCGGCTCATAGAAGGTAAAGTTAGCTTCTTTCACGGAAACGGGATACTCGTTGCCAAAAAGCGCCAACATCGTTACCACGTCGGCTTGTTTGATGATGCAAGTCGGAGACGCAACCCCGTTTCCGCCGCCCCAATATTCTTTAGGGTCTTTCAAACGGGAACGTACCGCGTCAAGCGAACAATCTTCCAGCCGAAAATAGCCGTCGAATTGCTCAATCACGCCCTGTTCGTTAGGTTGCGGTATGTAAAAACGCGGTATAACGTCTTGCATAAGAGAAAAGTCTTGAGAGAAATCGAGCTTCGCGGTCAATTCTTCTATGAAACCCGCGTCTCTTTTTTTGAAAAAGCTGACGATAGACAAGGCGGTCTCAAAAACCATAAGTATCATCCGATTGGTGAAGGCGTTATTGTTTACTCGCTCGTGGTATTCGTCGGGGCCGACCACGTCAAGCGCCTCGTAACGCTTACGCTCCGGGGAGTAGTAAATATAAGATAGATAGAAACGCGCGACCTCAAGGATGAGTTCTAACCCGCCTTCTTTGAGGATAGCAAGGTCGTCGGTCGCGTCGACGTACCGTTTGACCGCGAACGCGACGTCCGCGCTTATGTGGATTTGCTTGTCGCGGAAGTAGGTTCTGACAGGTCTGCCGGTGAACACGTCCGTTACGTTGAAGTCGGTGCACGCGTCGTCTCCGGTTTCTTGACTTTCCCATGCGAAAAACGCGCCCCGAAACCCGTATTCCGCGGCTTTGCGCCGCGCGCCGTCCAAAGTCTCGATGCGATACCTGATGAATTGCGCGGCGAGCGTCGGTTCGGTCGCCAAGAAATAAGGCGCTATGAACATCTCCGTATCCCAAAAGATTGCGCCCTTGTAGGTCTGTCCTGATAAGCCCCGCGCCGGGACCGAGAGGCTTCCGCAACGCCTTTTGTACCGCGGCGCGGCAATGTGTAGATGATACAAATTGTAGTGTAACGCCTTCTGCGCGTAGTCGTCGCCTTTAATCGCGACGTCTCCGACCCGCCAAATCTCGTCCCATTTCGCCTTGTGCGCGGCGAGCAGGCAATCCCAGCCCGCCGTTTTCGCACGGGACACTGATTTTTCCGCGCTCCCAAGCGGGTCCTCCGCGTCCAAGCCGGTCCAAACCGCGCCGAAGACGAACAGTTCTACAGAATTTGCGCGCTCCAAATCGAGAGGGTACGAGGATCCCTCTATTAAGCGAGACGACGAGCCGCTTTCCACAACTTCGCTGGCTACGGCGACGGGAATCTTTTTCTCAAGGGTTTCGCATATAAGCGTACGCGTTCGTCCTTTTACCTCAAACCGAAAATTCCCCAAATGGGGACCGTTGAGGTCGCAGACGTCGGCGTTGATGCGGATTTCTACATTCGGGGACAGGCGCCCGTCAACCGCGGAGACCGTGTACTTCATACAGAGGAGGTGAACGTCGTCCATAGAAGCGAATCTTTCGGTTGAAACCGTGAGCGCCGCTCCTTTTATATCCCACGTCGTCTTGCGGGAATACACACCGTAACGGAAGTCGAGGCTTTGCTCATGCGCGGAGAGCTTGTCGCTCGCCAATGTAAGCGGAACGCCGTCCATGGACAGAACCGCGAAGAGCGGGTCCGGCGCGTTTACAGGTTCCCGCCACATATCCCCGCGTTTGTCGAATACCCCGCTCAAGACTATCGTCGGCATACTAGAAGCGTCCGCCTCTTCAACCGTACCGCGCTTCGCCATATACCCGTTGCCGACGAGAAGGCGGTTACCGTTTTCCAACGCGGCTTGACCGTCTTTGCCGTCGTCAACTATCGTCCAATCGTGCAATGTATACATAACGCTCCTTAATTTTTTTCCGATTGTAAATGACGGATTTGTTCTTGTCAATTGATAGAAACGCTAATTAATGAAAAATTAACAAGAATTTCAAAAAAAAAACGCCGTTCCTTCTTGACAAAAATTTAACAATATGTTTCTATTGATAGAAACATATTGAACAAGGAGAAAATATGAAAATTCCAACTAGACTTTATCTATCCGAAGACGAGATACCAGCCTCGTGGTACAACCTTCGCGCTTTTATGAAGGACAAGCCGGAGCCGATGCTCCATCCAGGAACCCTGCAACCCGTTACCGCGGGTGATTTATCGCCCGTGTTTTGCGACGAACCGATTAAGCAAGAACTGGACGACGCTTCGCCGTTTATCGCTATTCCGGAGGATTTGCAGGTTTTTTACCGCGCCTACAGACCCGCGCCTCTCATTAGGGCGTATTTTCTGGAGAAAGAGCTGGGAACGCCCGCGGAAATCTACTATAAGTTCGAGGGAACCAACACGTCAGGCTCTCACAAGCTCAACTCCGCGGCCGCCCAAGCTTTTTACGCCAAGGCGCAGGGGCTTAACTCCCTTACGACCGAAACTGGCGCGGGGCAATGGGGCTCCGCAATGGCGATGGCCTGCGCCTATTACAAGCTGTCGCTCACGGTTTATATGGTGAAAATCAGCGCCGAACAGAAGCCCTACCGCAAAGCTCTCATTGAGACCTACGGCGCGAACCTCGTGTCTTCGCCGTCGCCCACAACGGACGCGGGCAGAAAGATTCTCGCGGAAGACCCAAACACCAACGGCTCTCTCGGATGCGCCATATCGGAGGCGGTCGAAGCCGCGGTCAAGACGAAAGACTGCCGTTACGTGCTTGGTAGCGTGATGAACCACGTCCTGCTTCATCAATCCATCGTCGGCGTGGAGGCGAAAGCGGCTCTTGACAAGTACGACGTCAAACCGGATATCGTCGTCGGCTGCGCGGGCGGCGGGTCCAACCTCGGCGGACTCATAGCGCCCTTTATGGGCGACCGGATAGCGGGAAAGAACGCGATCCGCTTCATCGCGGTGGAGCCGGCTTCCTGTCCGTCCTTTACCCGCGGGCGCTTTGCCTACGACTTCGGCGATACGGCGAAAACCACGCCGCTTGTTAAGATGTACACGCTGGGAAGCGGCTTTATGCCGTCCCCCAATCACGCGGGCGGTCTCCGTTACCACGGCATGAACCCTACGTTGTCCAAACTCTACCACGACGGGTACCTCGAAGCGCGAGCGGAGGCGCAGACCGACGTGTTTGACGCGGCAACGCGTTTCGCCAAAGTGGAGGGCGTCCTGCCTGCGCCTGAATCGTCTCACGCCATAAAAGCCGCGATTGACGAGGCGCTCGAATGTAAACGGACAGGCGACAAGAAGGTCATACTCTTTGGTTTAACTGGCACCGGTTATTTTGACATGAGCGCTTATATGGCTTACAACGCCAAGACCATGACCGATTATATTCCTACAGACGCGGATTTGGACAAAGGTTTCGCCAGCTTACCGGATATTCCGCAAAACAGGTAAAAGGATGCGGTAAAAATCTGGAGACGGGGCGGAAGTAAAACGGCGGGAAGATTTCGCCGCCGCGCTCCGTTTCGTCTTCAGACTCCGCGCCGCGCTGTATTCGTCTCTTAATCTTGACGCCTCGCCCCGCCTAAAGGCGGGGGGGGGGGGATTTAACCTCAAGAAAACTGGAAGCAACATGGAAAACGTATTGACAAAATATTACCTATCAGACTATTCGTTATAACGACAAAGCTTGTGAAATTTCGATGGAGAGGCGTTAGCGTTCCAACTGTTGCAAAGAATTGATTTTCGCGTAGAAACCATTACCTGCCGCGAGTAGGTCGGGCGGGCCGTATTCGGCGACCGCGCCGCGCTCAAGGACAATCACCTTGTCCGCATAGGATAGCGTAGAGACGCGGTGCGAAATGATGACGACGGTCATTCCGCGTAGGTTTTCAAACAGATTCGTCAATATACGCTTCTCGGTCTCCGCATCAACGGACGAAAGGCTGTCGTCCAGCGCCAGAATATGCGAGCGCGTATATGCGAGTTTGGCGAGTGCCCGCGCAATGGCGACTCTCTGCTTCTGCCCGCCAGAAATGGTCAAGCCTTTCTCCCCAATGACCGTGTCCCATCCATCCGCAAAATTCGCCAAGTCGCTGTCAATAGACGCTATTTCAATGGCCTTTTTAAGCGCGTCCTCGTCCGCGCCGTCAACCCCATAGGCCACATTGCTCTTGATAGAGTCGGAAAAAAGATAGCTGTCCTGCGGGACGACGCTGAAAAGATTTCGGAGTTCCGTTAGGTCCCACTCGCGCACGTCGAGTCCGTTCACCAGAACCGTTCCAGGCGGCGGTTCTACTAGACGAGTGAGAGTCTTTAGCAAAGTTGTCTTCCCAGAGCCAGTTTTCCCCAATACGCCGAGAATTTCCCCCTGCGCGAGCGTAAAGCTGACGTTCTTCAAAACAGGCGCCTTTTCATCGTGGGAGTCGTAAGCAAAAGTAAGGTTTTTGACTTGGATGGACGGCGCGTCTTTCAACGGCTCGCGGGCTTTCTCCTCGGACGAGGCGATGAGGGGTTTCGCTGACATCACCTCGTTGATACGACTGAGACTCACCGCGCCTCGCTGTATTATGTTCACCATGAAACCCGCGCCTATAAGGGGCCAAATCAACATCTGTAGATATCGAAACAGGGCGGCGAGTTCGCCAGGGGTCATGAGTCCGTTGACGACGCGGACGCCGCCGACTACCAAGAGAATGATTGAGGTAAGTCCCGAAAAAAACGATATGAGGGGAAAAAATACTCCGTAGAGTTTCACCAGGTCCATATTCGCCTTGCGGTAGTCGTCGTTGGTGTCCGCAAACTGGCGCAGGAAGTACCATTCCTTGACAAAAGACTTCACGACGCGGGCGCCGGCAAAGGTTTCTTGTACAATGTTGCTTATGTTGGAATAGGTCTCCTGCGCCTTCTGGAACCGCTTCCCGACCAGTTTCCCAAAAAGCAGAATCAAAACGGTAACAAGAGGCAGGGGAAGTACCGCAAGAGCCGCGGTTTTCGCATCCTGAACGAAAATTATGATGAGAATGGATACGGCCATAACTGTTCCGTCAAAGAGGGCCACAAAACCCATACCTATGGCGGTTCTGACGGTGTTCATGTCGTTGGTCGCCCGCGCCATGAGGTCGCCTATCTTGTTTTTCTGGAAGAAGTCGTAAGATAATGTGAGGATATGCGCGAAGAAAGCGTCTCGCATTTCCGTTTCAATACGCCGCGCGGAACCATGTATGAAATACCGCCATAAAAAACGCCCGCATGAGATAAGGGTCGTCAGGAGTACCATACCGCCGACGAGAGGCAGGAGGAGCTTCCACGTCGTTGAAGTATAATAAACGGCGTCAATGGATTTTTGGAGAAAAAATGGTATAAGGACTTGCGCGGCGTCTACTATAATAAGAAAAACAAATCCCCAAAAATAACGTAATCGGTATCGGCGGAGATACGGGAAAAGAGCGCTGTAATCGTTTTTCATTTCTTGTTAATTGTCCATTTATCGTTCAGTTCTTTAAGGCGTTTCCGAAGCGATTTTTAACAATTCTCCTACTTTTACTTTTTCTTATCCGTTTCATCTTTTGCTTTGACGTCCGCGTCAAGTCTTGACTGCCAAACATCGGCTTTCCTCTTGATGGTTTCGGCGTCGTCGCTTTCCCCAAAAAGTATGTGAACGCGGCGCATTGCAAGAATGAATTCAATGGCGCGGCTGAGGTCGCTCACTATCTTACCCGCCAGTTCGTACTTCTCGCGGTAACTGTCGGCCACGGACGGCAACAATCTCTTTATAAGCCTCATGTGGTAAACGGCCGATTCATAACTCGGAGAGTTAAAGTCCATATTAGAAACCGCATTTTTCATGTCAAAGAAATTCTTGGCGATGATAGCGCATCGCGCTTTAAAATCAACAAACGCCCATTTCCATTTTGAGTTGTTCCCAAAAGCGTCTTCTAATAGATCGATTGCTAAACCCATTTTCCTCACCAAGAGATAGCGTTCCTTCGCGCTAACGCCTTCTATAAGGTCAAGTTTGTCCTGATAATCGGAAACGGGTACGTCAAGGTATGGGCTAACGACACTCTCCATATAGGAAAAGGCTTTCACGATGGTTTTTCTGCCGCTTGTCAATGCGATTTCGTTTCTTGTTTCAAGCATAGACATGGATGTTTCGCTCATTACAATATAATAGGACGTGAGGTCTATCATTTGTTGGGCGAGTTTGATTTTGGTCAATGCGGACTCGGTCGCGTTTTGCGGCGTTTCCGCCAGCGCTTTTGCCTCCCAATTCGTTATAATATCTATGGAGTTTTGGTACGCGCTAGTTTTGTCTAGGTACTGTTGTCTGTCTTTCATAACATTTTCTCCTTATTGTTTCACGCCGTATTTTAACAGTATTTCGTCTGCATGAGCGACGGCCGCAGATCCCGCGTCTCCAGCGAGCATACGGGCGATTTCAAGCCGCCTCTCTTCGGGTTTGAGCGTAATAACGCCAGTAACGGTCCTGCCTGTGCTGTTCTCAACTTTTTTTTCCACCTTTAAATGATTATCGGCGCGAACCGCGATACTTGCAAGATGTGTAACGCAAAAAATCTGCTTCAGTTTGCCGATTTTCGCCAAGTATTCTCCTACCGCAAGGGCGACCTCGCCGCCTATGCCTGTATCAATTTCGTCAAATACCAACGTTTCAAGCGCGTCCGCGTCTGAAAGCACGGTCTTGACGGCGAGCATCACTCGCGAAAGCTCTCCGCCGGACGCGACGCGGGAAAGGTCTTTGGGCGGCTCGCCCGCGTTAGCTGATATGAGAAATTCAACGTTGTCCGCGCCGTTGGGTCCGCAAACAAGGGAGTTCGTTCCTTTGGGAGCGACGTTCACCGCGAAAACCGCGCGCGGCATACCCAAACGTACTAGAATAGCCGAAATTTTTTCGCCCAAAACCGCGCCCGCTTCTCTGCGCCGTCTGGACAGCGCGCTGGCGCGCGCGGCTATTTCTTTTTCAAGCCCGCCTATTTCCTTCTTGAGCTTCTCGCTGTTTTCCTCGATGTTGAGAAGCGCTTCGATTTCAGCCTCCGCTTTCGCCTTATACGCAAGAATAACGTCCTCGTCATTGTCAAAGAGGTTATCCGCCTCTTTAAAATAGGCGTCTTTGGATGTACCGTATTTCTTCTTGAGTCGGAACAAGAGGCCGAGTCTTTCTTCTACTTCTTCCAGTCTTCCTGGTTCATACTTCAGTCCTTCAAGATATGAACGCAGTTCTTCAGCGACGTCTTCAGACTCAAAATAGAGGCTTTCCACGCGTTTTAGGATGGGCGCAAGGGCGCCGTCGATGACAGCCGCATTTTCTATGCTCGACCGCGCCTTTCGTATCATGCTCAAAATGGAATTTTCATCAGAAAGAAACGCCGTATCCGCATTGTTCGCATACGCGGAGAGTTTCTCAAAACGATTCAGCCGCGAAGCTTCATTCTCAAGCTTCTGCGTTTCACCAGGACTGGGGTCCGCCTTGGCGATTTCGTCAACCGCGTAGCGGAGCATTTCCAGTTTTGTCTCGCGGACGCGTTCCTCGTTTGTCTGCGCCGCAAGCTCGCTCCGTTTTTCCGCTAATTCCGAAAAAACTTTGCCGAATTCAGCGACTTCGGCGCCGAGTCCAGCAAAATTGTCTAAATACTTGCGGTGGCTTTCCTTGTTTATGAGGGATTCATGGGAGTGTTGTCCGTGTAGATCAAAGAGAAACGCCATGAATTCGGCAAGGTCGCTTCGGGTAACTTGAACGTTCTGAATATAACTGTTGTTTCTGCCCGACTGCTTGATATTCCGCCGCACAATGACGCGCTCGTCTTCTATGCCGATGTCTCGCGCGTTGAGCCAGTCAACGGCGTCATTGTTGCACGGGTCTATGGATACCACTGCGGAAACGCTCGCCTCGTCAGCTCCTGAACGTATCACGTCCGCGTCTGAACGCGCCCCCAAAAGAAAACTTAACGAGCCTACGATGATGGATTTTCCTGCGCCTGTCTCGCCAGTGAGTATGTTAAACCCTTTTTGAAACGAAAGGGAGAGGCAGTCTATGAGCGCGTAGTTCTTGATGTTTATTTCTTCTAACATTTTTCCTCCCTAATTATGCACAGGATACCGCCTTTTGGGTATTCATCGTTTTTAAACCTCGTATGTGAACTATCGTCCGTCTTTAAGCGGACGGTTTCTGGTTTCAACCCTTAACCCTTAAAACAGAGTCTCAAGAGCCGTCGGTTCAATGTCCACAAGCGTACGTTTGGCGCGTCCCACGCTTACTTTAGAGAGTATACTATGGATTATGTTAAGAAACAAGCCCTTCATAAAGAAATCCTTTGGGTTTTTGCGTCTTTCCACGTCTAAAGGCAAAGGGCTTTACGGCGCTTTTTGTAAATAAGATAGTTACTTTTTTGCGTCTCAAATAACTGTATATGACGTCTGGGCGGCCAGAATAATGAAATGCATAGCATTTCCAGTGCCGACAAAATGTGGCGGAGGTTTTGCGTGGGAATGAAGCGCAATGAATGGCATAGGCGAATGGAGGTCGAGCCGCCTACTGGCGGTGTCAGACCCGCTTTGCG
>JAIRKH010000054.1 GCA_031260245.1 Treponema sp.
GGGGGCGGGCTAGGCGCAGGTGTCTGACACCGCGAAGTCCTACGAGGCGACGATTTCCGTAAAGACGCTAGTAGCTCCACTTGAACCCAACAGACGGCATCGGAATCGGCAGTTGATAAGTCGCCGTGTTACTGCCTTCGTCTTCCTTACCCGTGTATTGATTAAACGACGTGTTTCGCGTTCTGGTTTCGAGAAAAGACAGCGCGTTTTCAACCGCGAAATAGAACTCCATACGCCCGCGCCCCACGGAATTGAAGAAGAGCCACGAGAATTTAAGGTCGAGCGTCAAGGCGAAACCGTCCCGTTCCGTATCGGAATACGCGCTTTCGCGGCGGTATTTCTGGATGGTTTGTACGGGATTGCCGTCTTTGTCGACAACTAAAACAGGATAGGTTTCAATTTCGCCCGTAACCACGGATTTAGGCGCGCCAGAGGCGAAACCGAGACGAGTCGCTATGTTAAATATTGGCGTCGGCTTGACGTTTAACACGAGGTTAAGGTTATGGAATCGGTGAAAGTTGGGGTAATACCAATCCGACTGATAAGTGTCCGTAAGCGACGGATTACGATATTGGGCGATATTGAACGAATAGGCAAGCCAGCCGTCCCAAAAACGCCCGCTCGCCCGCTGGAGCATCAAATCAAACCCAAAGACGCGCCCCTCTCCGTCAAAACGCCGCTCTATCGTAATATTCTGTATGGATGCGTCGCTCCGTAACCGCGAGTAGGCGCGGTCAAAAATAGACTTATAGTAACCTTCGAGGTTCACGCTATAACCGCCGTAAATGTTAAATTTTACACCCGCAACCGAGGTCCACGAGCGATTTTGTTTGATTTCGTCGACATCGTTTGACGACTGTATGCTTGAAATGTTGTCCGTCATAGACGAGAAAAGCCCGGTACCGAAAACCGCGGTTATTGAATCGAAAATACCTTTATTCCTAAAGAAGTTCCAGTCAACATTGAGACGCGGGTTGAACGCGGGCTTGGTTTGCAGAGTAAAATCTTTGCCGAAAAGCGCCAAATGGTCGACGCGCAAGCCGAGTTCTACTCCCAAAGCGTTAGCAGGGCTTGCCCATTCGAGTAGGGTATAAGCAGAAGACGTAAGCGTCTGAGTCAACGTGGAATTATTGTAATCCGCCGGAAAAATGATGCGCCATTCAGGTATCTGTGGATGGTCTCTTTCAAATACGCCTTGGTCGTTTTCCTCAATCGTTTCCTTCGCGTAAAGCCCTTGAACGCCCGTTGAAAACAGAAAACCCTTGCCCAATTCCCAATCGTAGTCCATACGCGCCTGCCAGTTTTCGGTAACGTCGGTCATATCGGCGAACATCGTTTGATTGAACGTGTAAGAATCCTCGGTAACGCCGTATTTTTGCTTGAAATCCTCCGAAAACGGCACGGTAAGCGCGTAGTCAATATAGCCGTCAAGGTTTGTTTGTAAAAATCCGCCACCGAGCGTCGCCCGCGCGGCCATAGACGGCTTGGGCGTCCACGTTAAACCTGTTATAAGAAATCCCTGCAAGTTGCTCCAATCAAAGTTGAAATCCGTACGATTGGGCAAGCCGTCTTCTGTTACGTCCTCGTTCTTGTAAAACGCGCCCGCGCCGTCACCGCCAATGAAACCGCTTACCGCGCCGCTGAAATTCGGGGTAAATCGGTAATCGGCCGAGAACGCGGCGCTTCGGATATAGGGGGCGGTTTTCACGTAGTTTACCTCGTCAATGAATAGCTTCGCCAATTCCACGAACGGGTCCCAATACGTTACTTTGCCCATGAGCATGATTCCGCCCTTGCCTGCAAGCGGGTAGGATACGTTGAGGTTCGCTGCGCTCGTAGAGAGTCCAAGTTCCAGTTCTACGTCCGTGGCATCCGGCTTACGGGAGACGATTTCAAGTAGACCTGAGATGGTGTGTCCATAACGGGCGGAAAACACGCCGTGGGACAACGACGCGCTCTGGACCATGCGCGGGTCAAAGATGGACGCGCCCCCACCCCAGTAGTAGGGGTTGGAAATGTAGAAACCGTCGAAGACCGCGGTGAGGTCGCCCGGCTCCCCGCCGCGAATGGACGGGCGCGCGTTGAACATACCAGTGTAGCCCACGCCGGGGAGGAGCTTGATAGACGTCATAACGTCTTCAATGACGCCGATTTCCGCGGTTCTGGTCAGGTCTTTACCGGAAACGCTCACGCTTCTGCCCGTCTTGGTCTCAACTACGCCCGGCTGACTGGCTTCCACGACGATTTCCTCGTTTTCGAGCGCGTCCCCGCCAAGGCGCAATCCTACGTTGAATGTTGACCTGCCGTCCGATGGAACCGTTATTCTGGCGTTTTCATAGCCTGGATAGGCGACTTGAATCGTCGTCCGCGCGTCGTCCGCTACGGTAACGCTCGCCCTCCCGTCCGCGTCCGTTTCATATTCCACGCCTTGGGATTTGACAATCGCGCCCTCAAGGGGCATATCCAAGTCAATATCGTTGACGATAACGGTGATTTCACGGGAGAAAAGAGGCAAGTTAGAAAAGAGAATCATAAACAAAGAGAAAACGGTTTTTTTCATTTAGGTTTTATTTCGCTTTGATATATATCTGCCGCCCCGAACCGTTTTCCGGCTGTCTTTCCTCTATTTCAAATTGGGGAACGGCGCGGAAAAGGTCTCCGAGTTTCTTGAAGCCGTAGTTGCGCGGGTCAAACTCACTGGAACGATTGTTGATTTTTTGCCCCACGCTTCCAAGGTACGCCCAGCCTGTTTCGTCGGCGATGTCGTCGACCGCGTCGCTGAGCAGGCGCATAAGCTTGCTGTCAACCGTGAGGTCTTTACGAGCTTTAGCGGCCGCCGGCTTATCTTCGTCCGCTTCCTGCCGGTGTCCCAAGATTTCCGTAAAGATGAATTTATCGCACACCGCGACAAACGAGCGCGGCGTCTTGTTTTCGCCGAAGCCATAGACGATTTTACCGCTCTCGCGCAGACGCGCCGCAAGTCGCGTGAAGTCTGAATCGCTCGACACGATACAGAACCCGTCCAGTTTTTCACTATAGAGCAAGTCCATAGCGTCTATTATCATGGCGCTGTCCGTAGAATTCTTGCCCTTTGTATATGAAAACTGCTGAATGGGCTGAATCGCGTATTCGAGAAGCTTATCTTTCCATGAGCGAAGCTGTGTATTTGTCCAATCACCGTAAATCCGCTTTATGCTGGCGACCCCGTATTTTGTAACTTCGTCTAAAAGCCCGTCTATATTTACCGATTGCGCGTTATCCGCGTCTATCAAGACGGCAAGTTTAGCCTGCTCTTTCATCAAAGCCTGCTGGCTTGAAAATGGCAATAAAGGAATTATTTTGCCCTCCTTAAAAAATTATTGATATATCATACTCTCATCCAAGGAAAAAATCAATCCATGCGGTTCAGCCACAGACCGTGTCGTCAGCGAAAGTAATAAGCCGCCGGTATAGCCGAGAGCTTATTACTGATAACGCGAATAGAGAGTATCGCCTAACAAGGAAAGAAACATGGGACAAAAAACAAAATTTGTATTATTTGATATTAACGTTCCACTGTTTTTAATCTCAATGGATTAATTTCCTACCCATCTGAGGCGTAAAACTGGGAGGACAGAAGATTTGTTCCCGCATACGCAGAGATATCAAGGAGAAATCTCCAATACCTCGCCGTTTACGGAGGGGATTATTTATTCATTAGTCGGCGAAACGTAAGCAGAATTGTTAGGCGCAGTTGGATATACGCTATTTTTTTATCATTAATCTAAGCCCATTCCCATCCGTCTTTACCTGCGCCAATTTCAAAATGATATTTTGTGATACCAAGATCAAGTTTTGTATAAAAACCAGAACCAGCGACTGCTTTCACTGTATTCTCGTTCAATTCAAAACGAAATTTTTGCTGATTCACTGCCGTAGGCGACAATTGAGTCGCTTCCATAAGCTTATTCTCCTTGAACTATCCAGAATATTTTCTTTATTTTATTAAGAAATCCAAAATATATCGGCCAACGCCGCAGACTTTATCCCTCACGCCGTCCTATTGGATTCGGACGATAGGTACGCGCCTTTCTCAATAGATTTAAGCGAACCAAAAGACAAAGGGGCCGCAGCGAACCACCCCAAGCGGAGCGAATTAATCAAAGAGTCTGTTTTCAAATAATTTCCCGAACCTATCTCCTAAACTCGCTAGTTCTTTTTGATATTGCTCAAAGGCGTTTTGAGCGATGCGCTGTCGTTCCGCAGAATTTGACAGATAAAAGTCAACCTTTTCAAAGAGGTCGCCGCCGTCCCAGTCAAGGGGGACGTAGGTCTCGTAGGGGATGTACACGTCAGGGTAGGTTTTTATATGAGACATATTCGGCTTTAATAGGAGACTGCCGTAAATAACGGCTTCAAAGTCGCGGTGGCACACCTCGCCCCAGCCGAAGGGAGATAGGGTGATTTTCGCGTCCGACAGTTCTCGGTAATATTGTTTTTGGCTGGCGAGTCCTGTCAGAAACGTTTCCTTCGCTTGTTTTTCAGCGATTTTTTGCAGGAAGAGTACTCTTTGAAAGGCTATGGATGGGCAGGTAACAGGGTCTATTCTGGCGTGAACCGCGATTTTTCTATTTTCACTTGCAAAATCCGTAGGTTTTCTCAAAGGACGCGCCTTGAAGAGCCTGCCTGCGTCTGGGAAGCCGGCCCGTGCAATGACCGCGCCGATCCTTTGGGGAAAATCCCACCGTGGATACCCATCCACGCCTATGTTCCATGAAAGCTCGACGCGCCCCGCATCCTCCGCCGAAATCGAGGGCTTGAAGAAATACTCTTTTTCATCAACGACGCCGTATTTCCTATGGTAATAATCCGCGAAAATATTCTTGCCGTAAAGGGGTTTCCGATAGTTCTCCTGGTTTGAGAAGACTGACTTATCAAAGAAACGGTCCACAAAAGGCAAAACATCGAGTCTATTTGGTCCGGCTTCGGGCTGTCCGTTGAAAAAGACGATGGTTTCGTATTTGTCCCGCAGTTGCCTCAAAGCGTCGAATTCATCCGGACTCAAGTCGCGGGGGTCGCGGGACAGGAAGAGGCGTTCCATAAACAACGTTTTATTTTTGTCGCGTCGCAGGCAAAAGTCAATGGACTGGGTAAAGTGGAATAAGCGGCGGTATTCCTTCAGGAAAAACGGAGATATGGTATGAAAAACCGAAATTCGGTCGTAATAAGCGAGAATCGTTATCATCTTACGTCGCCCGCTCTCATTGTAAGCATATTTAGCCTCCTAGTTCTTTGTTTTAGAAAATAGTTTAACGAAAAATCTGAAAAGCGTTAGAATGTTTGCGTATAAAACCGTCAACGGCGGATTAAAACGTAAAAACAGTCTGATCTTTTCGCGGAAGAACAAGACCGCGCCGAAACGTCCGCACAGATGCACTACAAGTGGAAAAACAGGTTTATCCCGCTTGATGAAAAACGCGGTTCGTTTTACGACGTTAAGACGGATTCTTTTCGCGTCAATCAAGGTTCTGGAAAAACGTCCGTAATCCTCGAAGGGGGGCGCGTTGTTTTGCGCCAGGCTAATCGCCAGAAACGGTTCGTCTGGCAACATTTTCGCACGGAAAAAATCAACGTCAAGCCCGTTCCGCATGAGCGCGAAAGCCGCGTTAAAAACACGGCTCGCCTCTTCGCTCTTGTCAAATAGGAACATACCGCTGTTGAACTTGGGCAACCATGTCAGCCCGAACCGCGCCATGGCTTTTTCCACGTCAACGTACCACACGCCGCTTGAAACAATATCTCCCGCGTACACGAAACGTCTCTTGTCAAGACTTTCCCAATAAGAATCCAGGCTGTGGACCACAAGCGAATCCGCGTCCAGAAAAAGCGTCTTCTCGAAAGGCGTGTAGAGGTTCAAGCGCGTCTTTGTCTCAAACGGGTTCCCAAGCGCCGAGTCGTATGGAACGATGACGTCGAAGAAATCTCCAAGCGCTTTCGGATTATCCGTAATAACGGCGCGGACGGTCTGGGGCGAGTTGAGCATCGCGGAAAGCGCCAAATACTTCGCCTGAACCGCGTATTTCTTACCTATAGCTATGGTTATAAGCCCTTTTTCGTTCATTGCCGTTAAGTATCCTTGACAACCGCAAATTTGTCAAGTCCGTTGCCGCGTTTCTCATTTCCCTGCTCCCTTATTGTTCAAAGTCAGCAAAAGCGGTAAATGGTCGCTTAAGCCGTCTCCGGTCTTCGGGTTATAAGAATATGGGGACCCGTATTTGTTTAGGAAAGACGCTTGGCGGATAACCGCGCATGAGGCGAAGTCCCAGCCTTTTTCGTCAAAAAACGGGGCGTTCAGAAGGAAATGGTCGATAGTCTCCCACGATTTCTGGTAATTGTATGAGCCGCCGTCCATTTCCGCCCACGGCGAATAGAAGGCTAGACAGGAAAAACGCTCGGTAGTCGGGGGTTTGTTTTCGCTTATCACGAGAAAGTCCGTTTGTCCGACCGCCGCGGAAGCGGCGGTCGGATGGTCAGGCAAGAGGGCGGTAACATAAGCGGCGTCCTGTCGGAAAAATTCATCGTGATTCTCGTTCAAATCGCCCATGACGACCACAGGCGTATTCGGCGACTCTGCATGTATTTCTTGGATTCGTCGTGCAATGACGCTCGCCGAAAGCCTCCTCGAAGGCTCAGTCTCCGCATCCCCGCCAAGCTTGGACTTCCAATGGCAGAAAAATAGGACGATAATTTGTCCTTCCGCTATAATTTGCGCTTCAAGAACCGGACGCGGCGCGGTAAGTCCGTTGTTGTGCGCCGAGTGAATCTGCGTCTTCGTAAAAGGGAGTTTACTCAACACTCCTATACCGAGGGCTGAACCTTTATTATTCCCAAAGAACGTCCAATGGTAGCCGTGTTTCACAAGCGCCCTTTTGCTCAAATCCTCTAAAACACCTGAATTCTCTACCTCTACGAGCGCCAATACGTCAGGTATTATCCCAATGGAATCGAGAGCCGCGCCTATGGCGTTCAAACGAGCGAGGTATTTCTCCTGCGTCCAGTCCTCTGTGTACTCTTTGTATTCGACGCCGTCCTCTTTCCCGTCAAAAACGGCCTGCACGTTCCATGAAACTATGGTTAAGACGCCGGTATCCGACTTACCCCTGCCTGCGGTTTGTTCATTCTCGCACGCGCTACATCCTCCCAATATGGGCGCTATCATAAGAAACGATAGCCATCTTTTCATATCATCCTCCTTATTACACTCTTTTCTATATATATGCCTTTGTCAAGGGATTTGCTTCGATCTGCGCCTATTTATATTAAGGAGGGCGCGTTTTCCAAAGCGCAGACGGTGAACTTTTCGCCGCCGCCCCTTTGGTGTC
>JAIRKH010000066.1 GCA_031260245.1 Treponema sp.
ATCCCGAACCGTTTATCGCCGCCGGTGTTGACCCCTCCCGCGTTGAAGGCTGGGCGTTTGCCAAAGTAACGGGGGACGATGAAAACGGCAAGCCCGTCGAGGTAGACAAGATTCTTAAACCGTTTGATCTGAAGTAGTTGCGGCAGGGCGGTACAGAGGGAGTTACAATGACGAAGACTGAGACGATTCGTATCGGCGGCATGACCTGCGTAAGCTGTCAACGCAGGATTGAAAAGAAGCTGAAAAGCGCGGCGGGGATTGAGGACGCAACGGTCGATTTCAATACCGGAACGGCTACCGTATCCTACAATAATTCAGTAGTTACGATGAAAGAAATCACGGAAACTATCGAGGGATTGGATTACAAGGTTCTTGACCGCGAAGCCCGCGCTCCGATTCAGGAAATCATAGGGACGCTGGTGATAATCCTTGCCTTCTATGCGCTACTGCGGGGGTTAGGAATCGGCGCGTTGACTTCGGCGTTTCCCTTGGCGGAAGTGGGCATGGGCTATGGGATGTTGTTCATTATCGGACTCGTAACCTCCGTTCATTGCGTCGCCATGTGCGGAGGGATAAACCTGTCCCAATGCATCTCCCAAACGGCGGCAAGACCAGGCAAGCGGTGGGAGTCTTTGCTTCCCAGCGTCCTCTACAACGGCGGGCGCGTGGTTTCCTATACCGTCGTGGGGGTTATCGTTGGAACGCTGGGGCGGGTAGTCTCCGTATCGGGGCGGTTTCAGGGAACGGTTCAGCTTATCGCCGGGGTCTTCATGGTCGTCATGGGCGTCAATATGCTGGGCGTCTTCCCCTGGTTGCGTCGCTTCAATCTGCGGGCGCCGAAGATTTTCGCTCGTAAGATTGACGAACAAAAAGCCGTCAATAAAAGCCCGCTGATTATCGGACTCTTAAACGGGCTTATGCCCTGCGGTCCTCTGCAAGCTATGCAACTCTACGCGCTTTCCACAGGAAGTCCTATAGCCGGAGGCGTGTCGATGTTCCTCTTCAGTATTGGAACGGTTCCCCTAATGTTCGGCATTGGGGCGCTGGGCGGCATCCTTGGCAAGAAATTCACCCGCAGAGTGACGAGAGTCGGCGCGATACTGGTAACGGTGATGGGAATGACTATGTTTACCTACGGATGGGGGCTTTCAGGGTTTAACTTTAACTTTGTCAGCAGGGCTATAACGGCGATAAGACCCTCCGCTTCAAACGCGGCGGGGGCTGGAGACGGCGCCTTCACCCCGGTAATCGAAAACGGAGTCCAGATTGTCAATTCTACTTTGAGCGGTGGACGGTATCCGGCGATTACGGTACAACAGGGCGTTCCGGTAAAATGGATCATCAACGCCCCCCAGGGGAGCGTCAACGGTTGTAACAACCGCATGATTATCCGGGAATACAAGATTGAACACCGCTTTACGCCGGGAGAGAACGTCGTCGAGTTTACGCCAGACAAAGCGGGCAAGTTTTCCTACTCCTGCTGGATGGGCATGATTCGCAGTTCCATCACCGTAGTAGAGGAGGGGCAGAGCGTTGCGGACATCGGCGAGCCGAACCTCAATCCAACGGCGGCGGGAGTTGCGATACCTACGGACGCCGTTACGTTAGCTGAAATTCAAAGCGCGGAAGCCTACGACTTTCCTTATCAGACCGTCGCGGTCAACCTCCGCGACGACGGTATAGACCCGGCGATTATCGTCGTTCAGCGGAATATTCCAACAGCCTGGACCATCAACAACGATTCGCTCGACCCCGGAAACAGCCGCCTTATTTTCCCCGCCTATCACACGCAGATAGACATGAAACAGGGGGAGAATGTAATCCAGTTATTGCCCACGGACGACTTTGATTTTTCCACCGGGGATAATGTGTTTTACGGCTACGTGAAAGTGGTGGACGATATTGAAAATGTGGATATTGAGGCGATAAAGGCGGAAGTATCGGAATTTGAGACCTTAATTTACCCGGACGCTTATTTTGAAGCCGCGGCGCAAGGCGGAGGTTGTTGCGGCGCCGCCGGATCGTAAGGGAGAGGGACAAATGGATTTTGTATTAAGCCATTGTATCGTTCCGTCTGTTGCGATTGTGATTGTCTTGCTCTTGCAGCGCTGGGGGGAAAGAAAAAACAGGATGATGAGTAAATTATGTATGGGCGTCCGTTAAAGAGTTTTGCCGTCCTACAGAAAAACGATACGGCAAAGACGCGAAGGGTAAAATGATGAATAAGGAGATATAGAGTATGGAAAACGTCGTCGCCGTCTTTGCGGTAATCTTGTTTTTGGCGGGGATTTTACTGTTTGCCAAAAAGTTTCTCAAGCCCCCTAAAGGTAAGCTTCCTGATTGTTGCGGTCCTCGGGGAAACAGAGACGTTGAAGTATAAACGCCGTCGGGCGTTGTACATATTTTTTTTACTTTTTTTATAGGAGCGTATGAAAATAAAAAATTGCTTTAACAGCGCAAAGGTCTTTGCCTTTGCTGTGGCTATGGTTGTCGCGGGGTCTTTCGCGTTTGCCCAAAGCGGGCGGCTCAACGTCGTAAAGCCCGCGATTGCGGACCGCGACTTGATTATCCAGATTGCGGAAGTTACGGAAAACGCCGTCTTCTACCCTGTTGACATTAAGGGAACCCGACTTGAAGTGTTGGCGGTGAAGGCGCCGGACGGAACCGTCAGAACGGCTTTTAATACCTGCCAGGTCTGCTACAACTCGGGGCGGGGTTTCTACAAGCAGGAGGGGACCGTGCTCGTGTGCCAGAACTGCGGGAACCGATTCCGTATGAGCCAAGTGGAAATGCGAAGCGGCGGGTGCAACCCGGTACCGATTTTTAAGAACTATAAAACAGTTACCGAAACTACCATTACTATTTCAGAGGAGTTTCTCAACGAGGCGAAAGGAATATTCGCGCGTTGGCGGCGGGGTTGAGAGGGGCTATATGGACGGGGCGATTCTCGCAATCGACGACGAGACAAAGATACTCGAAACCGTCAAGGCTTACTTGGAACGGGCCGGCTACCGGGTTTTCTGCGCGGTAAACGGCGTTGAGGCGCAGAGGATTTTGACGCATAATTCCGTGTCAATGGTGTTGCTCGACCTCATGCTCCCCGACGTAACGGGCGAGGAAATCTGCAAGCGGATACGAAACGGGTTTTACGACAAGACGGCAAGGGACGTTCCCGTCATTATGATTACCGCGAAAACAGACGAAGCGAGTATCGTTCACGGCCTAAATATAGGCGCGGACGACTATATAACAAAGCCTTTCAGCCCGCGGGAACTGGTAGCGCGGGTCGGCTCCATCATGAGACGAATAAGACCGCGGGAGAACTCGCTTCTGACGGTCGGCGACGTGGTTATTGACCGTGAAAAACGCATGGTTAAACGCGACGGCGCGATGGCGCCGCTCACAAGCAACGAATACAGAATATTTGAACTCCTCGCGTCCCGACCAGAAAAAATCTTTACCCGAGAGGAAATCATCAATAAGACGAAAGACGACTTCGACGGATTCGACCGAGCGATTGATTTGCATATTAAAAATATACGAAAGAAACTAGGCGACGACCCCAAAGCCCCCCGGTACATTGAAACCGTTTACGGCATGGGATACAGGATAAAACAGGGAATATGAGATTTAAGACGCGCTTAATATTGTGTTATAGCTTCTTATTCGTCCTTACGACGCCCGTGTTCGTATACGCCTTGACGTGCCATATCATGTGGGTCTGCGTTTACGCCGCGCTCGTAACGCTTATCACGGCGCTTATTTCTATACTGTTGATAAAAGAGTACGGGCGCCGCCAAAGGCGGCTTACGACCGATGTGGCGCATGAATTGCGAACCCCGCTCGCCTGTTTACAGGGGAGCGTGGAGGCGCTGATAGACGGTGTTTGGGAACCGACTACGGAACGGCTGGAGAGTTGCAACGAGGAAATACAACGGCTCACTAAACTGGTAACCGATTTATCGCTCTTGACGGACATAGAATGGGAGGCTGTTAAACTGCGTAAAACCGATTTTGATATTGCTGGACTACTTGAAGTTACCGCGGCGCAATTCCAAGCGGAGGCGGAACGGGAAGGCATACGTCTTGTACTTGACATAGAGTCGCGGATGATCCACGCGGATTACGACAGGTTGAAGCAGGTTCTTGTAAACATCGTGTCCAACGCGCTGAAGTATACCGACGAAGGGAGCGTAACGTTACGCAACCGCGGGCGCGAGATAACCGTCGCGGACACGGGATGCGGCATTGCGGCCGCTGACCTGCCCCGAATCTTCGAGCGCTTCTACCGAGCGGACGCCTCCCGCGACCGCCGGACCGGAGCCTCCGGCGTGGGGCTTACCATAGCCAGGTCCTTGATACGCGCGCACGGCGGCGACGTCGTTGCGGAAAGCGAGATGGGGAAAGGGAGCGTTTTCAGGATTTTCTTGTGAGATTGTACCCTCCGCCCTTGCATAATTCCCGTTTTCTGTTATACTTTAGCGGCGTTTCGTTGTTGACATAACGCGCTCTAAATTAAGGAGGAGATGATGATAAAAAAGAAACGTACGCCTGTTGCCGACGACGCCGCGGCGTACTATAACCGAGGTATCGCCTATTATGAAAAAGGGGACTACGACCGCGCCATAGCGGACTTCACCGAGGCGCTACGGCTCGACCCCGAGCTCGCGGACGCATACATTAACCGGGGTAACGCCTATGGAAACAAAGGAGACTACGCCTGCGCAGTAATGGACTTCAGCGCGGCCATACGGCTCGACCCTAAGCTCGCCGAGGCGTACTATAACCGGGGCGTGGCCTACAGCGGCAAAAGGGCTTATAACCGCGCCGTCGAAGACTACGCGGAGGCGGTACGGCTCGACCCCAATCACGTCGACGCGTACTATAACAGGGCTATCGCCTACTATAACAAAGAGGACTACGACCGCGCCATAGCGGATTATACCGAGGCGGTACGGCTCAACCCCAATCACGTTGCCGCGTACTGTAACCGGGGTAACGCCTACGCTCGCAAAGAGGATTACGACCGCGCCATAGCGGATTGCAACGAGGCGTTGCGGCTCGACCCCGAGCTCGCGGACGCGTACAACGGGCGCGGCTACGCGTACAGCGGCAAAGGGGACTACGACCGCGCCATAGCGAACTACAACGAGGCGCTACGGCTCGACCCTAAATTCGCCGACGCGTACATCAACAGGGGCTACGCGTACGCCGACAAAGAGGATTACGACCGCGCGCTTGCGGACCTCAATCAGGCTATTAGGTTGTCTCCCAACGACGCTAATTGTTATGACAGCCGGGGCGAGATATATTACCTGAAAAAAGATTACGACCGCGCGCTTGCGGACTATGAATACGCCCTGCGCCTTGACCCGAATTTTACCAACGCTCAAGAGATGCTTGCGAAACTCCGGCAGGGGCGTTGAAAAGAGGGAAGGCGGCGGTTCCGTCCCGCAAGAATACGCCGTCTGCCAGCCCTGAAGGGCGGAAAATTAACCTAAGGAAAATTAAAAATCTCCTAAAACCCTCTTGCATATTTTTCGCTTTTTATTATAATAAAAAACATGCAAATAGTTAAGTACAAAAATAGTATAAATCGTTCCTTCAAGACGCTGGATGCGCAACGCGAGCGCGCCAATAGACTCTGTGAGTCAGGTGGGACCCCCCCCCCCCCATTAGATCCAATTATATATATAGACAACGCGGCGCGTCCGCGCCGTTTTCTCGGCGTAAAGGCGCGCAGATTGCGCTCTTCGCTTCGCCTCGCAAGACGCTTATTATCTGCCGTTTGGCGGTAATGAGACGGCGGTTCGCCGTTTATATATGAAACATAACGTACGTTAAATTAAGGAGGATACGATGACAAAAAAGAGACGTATTTATAATCGGGGTAACGCTTACGCTCGCAAAGGGGATTATGACCGCGCTATCGCGGAGTACGATCAGATGATACGGCTCGCCCCTGACGACGCCGACGCGTACTTTAACCGGGGTAACGCTTATTATGAAAAAGGGGAATACGCCAGCGCCATAGGGGACTACAGCGTTGCCATACGGCTCGACCTCAATCACGCCGACGCGTACTTTAACCGCGGCGCGGCTTACGATGAAAGAGGGGATTATAACCGCGCCGTCGCGGACTACGACGAGGCGCTACGGATCGACCCCAATCACGTCGGCGCGTATTTTAACCGCGGCGTCGTCTATGGAAACCAAGGGGACTACGACCGCGCCGTCGCAGACTTCACCGAGGCGCTACGGATCGACCCTAATCACGCCGACGCGTATTTTAATCGGGGCGTCGTCTACGCTGACCAAGGGGACTACGATCGCGCCGTCGCGGACTACACCGAGGCGTTACGGCTCGACCCCAATCACGCCGACGCGTACAACGGGCGCGGCTATGCGTACGCCAGTGCAGGCGACTACGACCGCGCCATAGCGGACTGCAACGAGGCGTTACTGCTCAATCCCAATTTCGCCGGAGTATACATTGTCCGGGGCGCGGCTTATGTTGACCAAGGGGACTATGACCGCGCCGTCGTTGACTACACCGAGGCACTACGATTCAATTCAAATGACGCTGACGTGTACTACAACCGGGGTTTCGTCTACTATTACAAAGAGGATTACGCCCGCGCCCGCGCGGATTGGGAGAAGGCGTTACAACTCGACTCCAATGACGCCGACGCGCGGAATAATCTTGAAATCTTGCGCGGGATGGGGTATTGAAAAGAGTCGCCAGAGAATTAAGGTGTGAAGACGTTCCGTGGAACGCGTTAAGAGGAGAAAATGAAACAAGCTTTAATTTTATTAGTTAATGAGAATATCATCGTCAAAGACCCTAATGACGCCGAGGCGTACTATAATCGGGGTCTCGCCTACGCTAACAAAGAGGATTACGCCCGCGCCATAGCGGACTATAATCAGGCGTTACGCCTCGCGCCCGGTCACGCCGACGCGTACTATAACCGAGGACTCGCCTACGCTAACAAAGGGAATTACGTCCGTGCCATAGCGGACTACAGTCAAGCGTTACGCCTCGCGCCCGGTCACGCCGAGGCGTACTATAACCGGGGTCTCGCCTACGCTAACAAAAGGGACAGGGACCGTGCCATAGCGGACTACAATCAGGCGTTACAGCTCGACCCCAATCTCGCCGACGCGTACTATAACCGGGGTCTCGCCTACTGGAACAACGGGGATTGGGACCGCGCCATAGCGGACTACAATCAGGCGTTACAGCTCGACCCCAATCTCGCCGACGCGTACTATAACCGGGGTCTCGCTTACCGAAACAGAGGGGATAGGGACCGTGCCATAGCGGACTACAATCAGGCGTTACGCCTCAATCCCAATCTCGCTAGAGCGTACTATAGTCGGGGGAACGCTTACACTGACAGAGGGGATAGGGACCGCGCTATAGCGGACTACAGTCAAGCGATACGCCTCACGCCCAATCTCGTCGAGGCGTACGTCAACCGGGGTCTCGCCTACGCTAACAAAGGGGACAGGGACCGCGCCATAGCGGACTACAGTCAAGCGATACGCCTCAACCCCAATCTCGCCGTCGCGTATTATATGAGGGGGCTCGTCTATGCTGGCAAAGGGGATTGGGACCGCGCCGTCGCGGACTACGACCAGGCGTTACGCCTCAACCCCAATTACGCTAACGCCTACAGTAACCGGGGTTTCTCCTACATAAACCAAGGGGACTACGACCGCGCTGTCGCGGACTACAATCAGGCGTTACGCCTCAACCCCAATTACGCCGAAGCGTACGTTAATCGGGGTCTTGCCTACTATTACAAGGGGGATTACGCCCGCGCCCGCGTGGATTTTGAGAAGGCCTTACAGTTTAATCCCAATCTTACCCAGGCGCGGAATAATCTTGAAGTCCTGCGTAAAATGGAATGAGGGTGTCTGACACCGATATGGAATTATTTCCGTATCAGAATAAAGCATGAAGGTTTACAATCCCCCGTGGCTCTGCCGCGAGGGATTGTTTATTCATATAAACGACTTAAATTTCAAGTAGTTTACCGTACGCTTCTAGCGCCTGGTCTCCGGAAGCGTGCGCAAGCGCTTTCTTTGTCAGCGCTTTGCCGAGCTGAACACCCTCTTGGTCAAAGCTATTGACGTTCCATACAAATCCCTGGAACATAACCTTATTCTCAAAATGCGCAAGCAGAGCGCCGAGTACCGATGGGGTCAGTCGTTTGCCGAAAATCAGGCTGGATGGTCGTCCGCCTGTGAATTCCTTGTTGGCGTTCACATCTTCTTTGCCTTTGGCGAACGCGACTATTTGCGCCGCGAGGTTAGCCTTGAGCTTGGCTTGACTCATGCTCCCGTCGACAGCTACGTCGTCCTTGCGCTGGCTTTCGACGAAGCCGATGAATTGCAGAGGTACAACGTCTGACCCTTGATGAAGAAGTTGATAAAACGAGTGCTGACCGTTGGTACCGGGTTCTCCGAAAACTACCGGACCCGTGGAATAGGCGATAGGTTGACCGAAACGATTGACCCGCTTACCGTTACTCTCCATGTCGAGCTGTTGCAAGTGAGCCGGGAAACGGGATAGGGCTTGACTGTAGGGCAAAATCGCTGTGTAGGGGAAGTCGAGGAAGTTGCGCTCCCACACGCCGATAAGCGCGTCTAATAACGCCGCGTTTTTGCGGATATCTTTCTCTAAAGATAATTTGTCCGTCTCGTGAGCGCCCGCCAGAATCTCCCTGAACACATCCGGTCCGAAAGCGAGAGAGAGAATCACGCCGCCTACGCCGGACATTGACGAGTAGCGGCCGCCGATGAAGTCGTCGATATAAAACGAGTCCAGGTAGGATTTGTTGTGCGCCAGGGGACTTGTTTCGCTCGTAACGGCTACGATGTGTCTACTGGGGTCAAGCCCCGCCTTTTTGAGTTTTTCCTTGATGAAAAGCTCATTCGTCAACGTCTCTTGCGTAGTACCGCTTTTGGATACCAACACGAATATCGTCTCTTCCAGAGGGAGAGACGCCAAAACCGCGGACGCGTCGTCAGGGTCGACGTTAGAGATAAATTTGGCGTTGAGTTTTCTTTTACCTTCCGCGTCCGCCCAGTTCTCCAGGGCGAGGTAGAGGGCGCGGGGACCCAAGTCCGAACCGCCGATGCCGATTTGCGTGGCGGTCGTAAACTTCTTGCCTGTCGCGCCGGTGATTTTACCCGCGTGAACCGCGTCCGCGAACGCGGCGAATCGCTCTAGTTCCTGTCTGTAGAAGGTACCGAGGTTTCTCCCCTCAAAAACAACATCTTTTCCAAGCTGTCCGCGAAGCAAATGATGCAGTACTTTGCGGTCTTCACCGACGTTCATGGTTTCGCCGTCCAACAGGGATTGATACTTGGCGACGAGTTCCTGTTCGTCCGCGAGCGCCTGTAACGCGTCCAGAATTGGGGACGTAACGGGCTTGGCCGCATAGGAGTAGGCAAGCCCGGCGGACATCCGCGCGACGGCGCTTTGCACCCTTTGAGCGTCAAGCGCCTTATAATTGAAGTTCTTCCCTTGACCAACGAGCGCGAAAAGCGTCTTAAACGTAGTCGTCTTATTAAAATCATTGTATTGCATAGCGTCTCCTTTAGAAAATCATAGTACATTCTTGGGATTATTACAATAGCGAATAATCGTTTGAAGAGGCTATAGGGCATCACTTAAAATGGAGGAAAAGTACAGACGCATTATGACGTTCTACACGCTTGATATCAACATAGATTTTCGCCCTTCCTACACGTCCTCCCAACGGACGCCTTGTCCCGCAGGAATGAAGGAACGGACTTTTCTGTCCATAATCATGGTCTCAAAAGAAGGCGGAAGCCCAGGTCGGAGGATTTTCTCCGTACGGAGAATCGCAATCATGTCAGCCGTGATAACTTCTCCGGCTTGAATATCGCGGATCGCGTGAATGGAACGATTCGTCCGTTCATAATTAGCCATTTCTGACGGCGCAAGCCTCTTCACCCCATCCCCCAGAATCTTTTCCACCAGGGATCTGCCCCGCTCGCGCATGAGGACGTCTACCGCGCCGTTTCCCATTGCGGAAACAGCGTTCACCTCCTTGACCATTTTGGAAAAAGCTCGCGGTTCAAGAGCGATCGGATCGTCGAGTCCCTTGTCGAACCTGGACAGACAGAAATGTTTTTCAACCGCAACCGCGCCCATTGCAACAGCGAGACATGGTACCAGACTTGGGTCCAGACTATGGTCGCTCACACCCGTCGGTGTACCGAATACCGCGGAGAGGCTCTGTAGAACCCGCAGGTTGTAGTCGGTTTCCGGCGCAGGATAGGCCGTAACGCAGTGGAGCAAGCATACTTTCTTGTCCTGTAGGATATCCGACGGAAACAAGGCAAGCGCGGCTTCTATGTCTCCCAATCTTGAAACGCCGGTTGAAAGCAAGACCGGCAGACGATACGAGGCGACCTCCTTGAGTAACGCGGTGTAGTTGAGTTCCGGAGACGCTATTTTTATGACGGAAGGTTTTAAGTCGCGCAATTCCCGCGCGCTCCTTATACCGAAAGGCGTACAGAGGAACAAAAGTCCTTTTTTTTCAACCAATTCCTTCATTTCCGCGAAAAAATCAGGCGACGTTTCGAGTTGTTTAAACCGGTCAAATAAGCGTATTTTCCCACCGGGCAGAAACGTTTCGCCGGTATTTGGGTGCAGAATTTCTTCCGCGTAGACGAGTTGAAATTTTATACATTCCGCGCCTGATTCCGCGGCCGCGTCTATAAGTTCCGCGGCTTTTTTCCTATCCGCGTCATGCCCTGTGCCTAACTCCGCAATGATAAGCGGTGTTTGACGGCTATATGCTCTTGAGCCTATGGTAATTTGTTTCATCCTCATAATATAAGCGCAAACGGCGAATTCTTTACAGGGCGGCTTTTTCCGCGAAGAACCCTACCGCGTCCCCACGGACCATCGAAGGAGCGAAGCCGAATTTGCGAATGCGCCCTTCCATACAAAGACGACATTCGGCGGCCTCGTCGCCCGTGCATATCTTGTTGTCGTAGAGAGAGTAGAGTTTGCGGACCGACTTTGGGGAAAGATTAGGCATAACCACATTTGCGCCCGCCATAAGTCCTCGTTCTCTACCTTCAGGCGCTATGGTACCGAGCGCAGTGGTCGCAGGCATCAAAACCCTGGGCAAAAGTATACGCGTCAACGCCGCCATGCGGAGAGTCTGCTCAAGGGAACCGCTCGGCTTATCCGCAAACGGCGTATTTGCCGCAGGAATAAAGGGACCTATGCCTACCATCGCGGGTTGCAACTCCTCTAAAAAGCGCAAGTCTTCCAGTAACGTCTGCGACGTCTGGAATGGAGTACCGACCATGAAACCTGCCCCTGCTTGAAAGCCGATTTCTTTTAGGATGAAAAGGCATTGTTTGCGATTGGCGAGGCTCATGGAAGCGGGGTGCATCTTCGCGTAATGCTCCTCGTTGGCGGTTTCGTGGCGCAAGAGATAACGGTTCGCGCCCGCTGCGAAGAATCGCTCGTAACTCTTGCGAGGTTTCTCGCCAATGGACAGCGTAATAGCGTGACTTGGATAGGCTTTGCGGATACCGCTCACGATCTCTACAATGCGGTCGTCCGTAAAAAACGGGTCTTCGCCGCCTTGAAGCACAAACGTTTTATATCCAAGAACATCGCCCATTTTACACGCCAGTAAAATTTGTTCAAAGGAGAGTCGGTAGCGCTTGACTTGTCGGTTGCCGGCGCGGATACCGCAGTAAAAGCAGTCGTTCTTACAAAAGTTGGTGAATTCAATGAGTCCCCTGAAGAAAACCTCTTTGCCGTAATGTTTCGCCCTTACCGCGCGAGCTTGGGCGAATAGGCTTTCCATTGACGCAGGGTCGTCCGTGGTAATATAATGAAGAAGTTCTTTATCGGTCAATTTCTCTCAAGATACATAACAAGGCGCGTTAACGCGCCCATACCGTTTCTATAGTTCTACTACGCGCTTTACCTCGACCGGGAACACGCCGAAGAGTCTATCCAAGGACGATGATACGGTAAAAGACGCGCCGGCGGCTTTGTTGTAAACATCGACCACGGTTTGCAGTTCGTCCACGTTTTTACTGTATATAGCGGACGAATATGCCGCACGGAAAAGCCCTTTTTCGGCTAGCTCCCGCGTCGATAGGTCTCCGTATTTCTGTTTCGCCTGTTTGTCAACCACCGCTACAGGACCATCGTAGCCTATGGTCCAGACAAAATCTTTGCGATTCAACACTTTCGACTCCAAAGCCCGTGTAAGTTGCAGTATTCCCGCGCTGAAACGTCTTGAGCGTCAACCGCAAAAAACGCCTCCGGCGCGGAGCCGGGTTTTAGAAACTTACGGTAGGAGACGCCGTCCGCGGACAGCTCTATCCACTGGATATAATGTTTCTCTTCCATTGGATGGATAACCGCGCCGACTGTTACTTTGTAGCCGCCGTCTTTCTTCTCAATTATTGGAACGTGCTTTTCTCTTGCCGCGTCCACTGTATTTTCCTTTATACGTTGCATGGGCTTGCCGCAACACATGGGTTCGCATCCACCAGCTTGCAGGACTTCAACTATGAGTCCACACCCTTCGCATTTGTATATATCCAAAATTCTTGCCTCCATAAATTCAAATTTTATCTTTATTTCTTTATATAAGGCGCGTAAGCGTCTTTATATTATTAATAATAAGGAAAAAAAGCAGAAATGTCAATGGATTGGACGCGATATAATACGCTTTTTCTTCGCCGACGTAACCCTAACCGCCGTATGTTACGCATACGCTTCCTTATATCTCCATGAGGACTCAATTGGGGGCGTTTCGCTGCGTAGCTGTATATTTATGAGAGTATCGTCTGCGTAACTCTTTGTAGCTACCCTTCATTTCCAGAAAGTTATTTATTGTATAGACGGGCGCGAAACGCGCCGCGGACGCGCAATGGTAAAGCGTATAAACTGCGTTGTTTTGTCTCGCCCATTCGTGTTCAAAACCGTCTGGCGTAGAAAGCGGCGCGATTCTTTGGCGTAGGATCGCATGGCGCCAGAGGAAAACGGCTTTCTTACGGGGGTTTCTCGACAATCTCGACAGGATAAGGAAACGCGCTCTCAAGAAGAGAATCGCGCACAGCGCCGTAAAAATCAAAACAACGCCCCAGTATTTCTTGACTAGTCTCGCCGCATCCGCGGCCAATTTCACCAATCCACTCTGAGCGAAATCGTCGACTGCCTGTTTAGGCTTCAAACGCGAGCGGTTTTCCAGAATCTCCCGCATGAGACGACTAAACAATTCTGGATCAACGCCTTTGGAGAAGGTGAATTCTTCGCCCGCGGCGAGCGTTTGAGACGTTGGGTCCAATTCAATCCATCCGAATGAAGGGAAGAATACCTCTACCCACGCATGAGCCATATCTGAACGCACCGGGTAGTAGTTGAACGCGTTGGTTTCCGGGTCCACGAAAAAGCCCGCGGCGACGCGACAGGGGACGCCTATTGACCGTAGTATGAGCGCAAAGGCGAAGGCGTAATAAGAACAATAGCCTTTTTTGCCGTCAAATAGGAAATAGGCGAGCTGATCCCCGTCCGGCGCAATGCCAGGTTTCAGGCTGTAGACGTATTCGCCATGCTTGAGTCTGTTGTAAACCGCGGCTATCTTTCCGATCACGCTCGCTTCTTCGCGGACGATTTCTTCGGCAAACGCCCTGATTCGTTGATCTTTGCCGAAGTCCGTGTAAAAAGCGTATTCTTCGGCGCTCAAATCATATCCCATATCGTCTTCTTCCAGAGGAATACTCTCCTCCACGTCTTCATAGGCGTCGTTGAGAGAAGAAACCAAGCTTTTCACCGCATAGGCTGAATTGAAAGACGACGCGTCCCAATTTTCAAAAGGCGTCGCTTCAACTGGCTGATTCATTGCAATAAACGACTGGGCGTCGAAGTTGACGATGTAGTATTCCTGTTCCACAACGTCGGTTTTCTTTGCGTCCATGGGAAAATCAGGAACAAATTTTGTAGACGAGTTCGGTAGAACCGCGGGTTGCGTCTCTTGGTCTGCATCTGTTCTGAAGAAGCCGACAGTTTTCTTGTAACCGCTCATCACGTAACGCCGTAGCAGAACGCCCCCGCCTTCTTTCTTTACGATGAACATAAGGTCGTCGTTCATGCTTATCTCGCTTTCCAACTTCAGAATTTGGGAGAAATCAAACTTGAATATTTTAGGTTGGAGAAGACCGCCGGACTTGCGGCTTGCGGCTTCTTGAGAGGGTTTTAAGAACAAAGCGCCGCCTAATACAACCAAAACCATCACCGTGAGAATAGCGGACGCTTTTTCGACGGTTTTCATCTTGAGTTCCGGAGGCTTTGAGAGAATGAAGGCGACGAGTTGCAAGAAAACAATGGACGCAAATAGTCCTAGCATAAAGATGGGTAAAGAATATAAGTTTTCGGTTTTTGCCATGCTAAAAATGACGGCGAGTAAGACGTCTGATGCGAGAATTTCTCCACGAAAGAAAGCTCTTGAGCGAAGCGCGAAAAAGGTGGTGAAAGCCATCCAATAGAAAGGCGTCAGCGCGGCAAAATAGTTGCGGTCAATATGGAAGAGCAAGGAGTCCAAGGCGAGAGAGGCGTCAGTTGTTCCGGGAAAGAACATACGGGGTAGAGCGACGATGAGACGAATACCCCATGGAAAAAACGCCATGACTGCGAGAGAAACGGCCGTTTCTCTCGCAGAAGTAAATTTTTGGGATAAAAAAACGGCGATAACAAAACCTGCAAGTACGATGACGACAAAGACTTGCGTATCAACTAAATCTTTAGCGATGAGTCGAAATTGGTAAAGTATCAAGAACAAAGCTATTGAACGCGGAATCGTAGCGATTTTCATGGGGATTACCTTCAAATAGTTCCCAAGCTTCACAGCGTCCGTTATTTGGTTCCCTTATAGAACACCCGTACCTGTTTATAGACGCCTTCGCCCTCGCTCTTGGTTTCGACGTCTGCAATATCGTTGATAGTAGTGTGAATCAACCGCCTATCAAAAGGATTCATGGGTTCGAGCAGAATAGAGGTTCTGGTCTCCTTGACCCTGTTCGCTACGGTATAAGCTAGACGCACGAGAGACTCCTCTCTACGGAGGCGGTAGTTTTCGCTGTCCAGAATGACGCGAATATCGTCGCGACCAAGTTTGCCTGCATAGAGATTCGCTAATAATTGTAAAGCGTCTAAATTTTTACCTTTTTTGCCAATCAGAATAGAGGAATCTGCCGAGTCGATTTTAAGCCCTATTTTGCGGTTTTCGCGGAAAATCACACTCACTTCTCCTGCGTAACCCATACGCTCGATGATGTTCTCCACAAATAAAATGAGGTCTCTCTCGAAATCGTTCTGCGCTTTCGGTTGAGCGAGCGGCTGATTCTGCGCCGCGGTTTCCTCAATACAAGTTCTCGCGAAAAAGTCGCTTTTCTTCGTCGTTTGAGGCTCGTCTGTATGTACCTTGATTTTCACAAAGCTCTTCTTGAATAGTCCGCCCCGTTGAGCTTCGACTATTTCAACATCAAAGGTATCTTTTTCGATACCCAATTCGGCCGTAGCTCGGTCGATAGCTTCTTTCTCGGTGCGGCCTTCAAATTCATATACCATATATGCTCCTTCTATAAGGAGTGAGAAATTGGGAGCGGGGACGTTGACCGCGTTCCTTGCTCTCAATTCCTTTTCCTTCGTAAAGACTTATTTTCTTCTCTTTTTTACCTTGGGCGGCAACTTAACCGGCTGTTTCGTAGGCGGCTGTTCAACGCTCATCGTCGCTTTCTTTTGCGTCAGAAATTTATTAATCAGTAGCTGTTGAAATAAGGTCAGTAGGTTAGACATTATCCAGTAAATCAACAAGCCGGACGGTACATCATACAGTATGAAGAAAAAGACTATCGGCATAGCATAAAGCATTATTTTCATCTGTGTATTATTATTTGTCTGCCCCGGCGTCTGTGTTATTTTGCCGTAGAGCAACTGGGACGCCACATAAATGAAAGGGAGCGCCCGAATCGCGGTCCAACCGAGTATGGGCAGGCGGAAGCCGTCCGGGAAATTCCACACAGCCTCCGGCAGAGACAAGTCAGGAATCCACTCCGGAATGAACATAGCGCCGCGCAGGTCAAAATGGTTGTTGAACAGGTTGTACATCGCGAAGAATATAGGAATCTGTATGACGAGGGGGAGACAGCCGGACATGGGGTTGTAACCTTCTTTCTTGTAGAATTCCGCCATTTCCGCATTCATTTTCTGGGTATTATCCTTGTATTTGTCCTGAATTTCCTTGATTTTTGGGGCAAGCGTCTGCATCCGCAGGGTAGATTCCGAACTTTTGCGCGTCAAAGGGAAGAATATGAGCTTCACGAACAGAGTGAGGAGAATGATTGCCACGCCGTAATTCGGGACGAGTTTATAGAGAAACATGAGCAACCATTTGAGCGCGGTTTCGAGCGGGGCGAGTATGCCAGACGTATCCGCGACTTTTATGATGTCCATATTCGTGAGATTGAAAGCGTTTTTCCCGTTATTGTAAACGGCGAGCGCCTCTTGACTCTTGGGTCCCAGATAGAAACGGTACTTGTCTTCAATCTGGGATATACTCAAGGACGGACGGACGATGAATAGTCGGGACGCAACCGGGACGCCCGTTTCTTTTTTCGCGGAAAAGGCTATGTCGTACTGCGCGGGGTAGGGGAGGGCGATGAGGGTGAAGTACTTGCCGGCGATACTTACCCATGCGGGTCTGTTGCCGATGATGGTCGACGTTCCATTGGCGTTTACTTTTTCCGTTTTTCGTTTGCCGTTTGTATAGGTGTAGTAGTTCCGGTATTCGTAGCGCTGGTCGAGCTTCTCAAACTTGGGACCGATTTGGGGGCCGAATCCGAGGGTGTACGCCGCGCCTTCAAAATTGAAGCCGACGTTCTGCGGCCCGTTTAAGACGACCGTCAGCTCGAACATATATTCGTTAGGCTTGAACTCGTAACGTTTCGTCAAACGGAAAGTATTCACGCCGTCCGCATCCGCTATTTTGAAGTCGCGGTAGAATTCAATGACGTCTTGCGAAGGACGCCGCGAGTTGAAAAGCGCGGACACGGGCGGCGCGTCGACGCCGCCAAAAGCGATGCTGAAAGCATGGGCTTCCTTATCGCCTGAAACTATCATCTCCACGGGATCCTCTTTATCGTTATGCTTTTTTAGTTTATACGAAACGATATCGCCGCCTGCATTGCTAAATGCGACTACCGCTACCCCATTATCGATAACAATGCGCTCTTCGGAAACCGGCGCTGAATCTGCGGCAGTTTCCGTGGGCAAAGCCAGAAACAGATTCGTTTCCACGCCGGTCTTTTCGCCTTCGTCCGTATAAGGGACGTTTCCCGACGGCTGAACAGGCGTAGACCCCTCTGGTATTCTTTCCACAACCGAAGGAGTCGGCGGAGGAAAGAATACTCCTTGAACAACGTAAAACACAACGATAACAAGTATCGACAGCACAACGGCTAATATTGTCTTCTTTTCCAATGAATACCTCTACAATAATTCTTATACTTTTCACAAAGGCGCGAATTTATAAAAAACGTCCGTCCATAAGTTACGGTACCGGGTCCCAACCGCCTGCGTGGAAGGGATGACAACGTAATATACGCTTGAGCGCCAAAAAACTTCCCTTGAGCAAGCCGTATTTCTCAACCGCCTCGAAAGCGTATTCGGAACAGGACGGCGCATATCGGCAATATCCGGGAAACAACGGCGCAATCGCGTACTGATAGACGCGGATTAGCAGGCGTCCAAACTTTTGTCCAATATTCATATTTTCTAACAATTTCCTTTCTTAAACAGTATCGTCAATTGTTTCATCCGCTCCTCAGTAGAAAGACCGTCCGGCGGGTAAACCAACAGAACCAAGTCGAAACCCCGCTGTGTAGCGCTTTTGAGACGCCTGTACGCCTCGCGGCTGACGCGGCGCGAACGATTTCTCTGAACCGCGTTGCCGAATTTCCGCGCAAAGGTAAAGGCTATTCTATTCCGTTCAAGTCCGTTCTGTAGGACGAACAACTTCGCGCCCGAACAAGAAACGCATCTACCTTTCTTAAACGCCGCGCTTATGTCGGTTCGCTTTTTTAAGCGCTCGTCTCGTGTAAACCGTGAATCGCCGCCAACGCGGGAAACATCATAAACTACATCAATAAGGATTTTTTTCGTCCGCTACCGTCAGCTTTCGTCTGCCTTTTGCCCTACGCCTTTTCAATACGAGTCTGCCGCCCCGAGTAGACATTCTTGCACGGAAACCAAATTTTCGGTTACGCTTCACCTTGCTAGGCTGATACGTCCTTTTCATAAACACTCCTTGCTTGTCGCTATGTTTCCGTACATAACACGGTAAACATACATTAAGAATATACTATAATGGAAATAACAAAAAAGGTCAAGCGAGGGGAGGCAAAATCAAACAAAAGAATTTACCAATCTGCCGCGAATAAGTTTCCCCCTCTTGACAAGATTTCTTTTATACAAGATAATAAAGCATAATGAGAGATTAGCTCATGTGGATAGAGCGTCAGCCTCCGGAGCTGAAGGTGGCAGGTTCGAGTCCTGTATCTCTCATTCATATTTTTAGAAAGTTGTAGCTTCTTTAGAAATTCACCGTAAGGAAAGGAGGTGATAGTATGGCGCATATCATAGTTGATGATAATGAACCTTTGGAGAAGGCGATTAAACGTTTCAAGCGTATGATAGAGAAAGAAGGTATTATCCGTGAGTTCAAGAAACGTGAGTATTATGAAAAACCATCCACTATTCTTAACCGTAAGAAGAAATCGTTTCAGCGGAAATTGCTTAAAAGATCCCGCAGAGGCGGACACGCCGAGTACTAGCGTCCGTATTCCATCGTGCGGGAGGAGCGGGGGCGCTTTCGTAGGCGTGGAGCGAACAAGCTATGTCTCGTGTGTAAAGCCTATACCCCTCTCCCGTAATTACAGGGTGAAAAATGGCGAGCGCGCTTCGCCGTGCGCTTATTGTCTTACAGGAACGTCTTTCTACAGACCGACAAGACGGAGCAGTCGAGGCAGTCTTTACGCGGTTTACGTTCGAGCGCCCTATAATCGCCTCGTTGCATAGCGTCCATTACCAATGCGACGACCGCGTCAACCCCGCGAACCTCCTTCTCATAAGCGGAACGCGGGCTGTCTTCAGAGACAACGTAACGAAATTCACGGTTGTCGAGCGAGTAGAAGCGGGCAGACGTAACGGTCTTGGACGCTTCCGCATCTACCGCTTCAAGCATATTAATATACGACCCCATCTGCACATTTTTTGGAAAATCCGCTTCTTCCGCGGACAAATCCTTGGGCGCGGGCATATAACCAGTCTTGAAATCCGTTAAAACATATCCGTCCTTCTCTAGCACTAAGTCTGCAATACCGCTCAAGACGCAACCGTCCGCGTAATCCTTATGGAGAGGGTATTCCGCGCCGAGAATCTTACAGCCGTCCAGAGTCTCCGCGTCCGATTCGAGGTAGCTCTCAAGCGCGGCTTGAATACGCGGACGGAGCATATCAAACACCGGCTTCTGAAAGTAACCCTCTTTGTTTTGGGCCTCGTCTATGGCTGTCTTCGTCTCCTCGTTCAGCCATTTCTTGTAATTCGGTAAATCAAGGCTGTGAAACACGCCTGAATCGTTTTTTACCCTCATGAAAAACCGCTCAAGGATATGGTGGTAAAGGTTGCCCAAATCCCGCTGGTCAAGAGTCTCAATGCCAGTCTGCTTTTCACGAATGTTCAATCCGCGGCGCAGAACCCACGCAAATGGACAGTCAAGGAATTCGTCCAGGTCCGTAGGTGAAAGCCGCTCCTTCGCCACGCCGTCGTCATTATAAGAGAACCGCTTCTGTGTGAAGAGGCTCCGCGCTACCATGGAGATAAGTCCATGATGTTTGATAGGCTCTTTCCGCAAATCGAGCCCTGCGGAGTCATGGGTCAAGATATTGAATGCCATCCACCCCTGTTTTTGTAGAGGCGAAGGATAAGCGCCCGTATTAGCGGAGGAAATTCCGCATACCGCGTACTCGTCATCGTAGGGGTTCGGCAGAGGCGGCAGGTTCTTTTGCTCAACCGCTTTCCCGAATAGTTCGCCGAGTTTACGGTGAGGCACAGCTGGATTGGAAAACGTTCTGTCCGCAACTGAAAACACCGCCTTCTCGCCGCAGAATGTATAGGCGCGGATAAATTCCTCAGATATGTCTCGGTCTTGAATATCGAGTTGTTTTTTTCTATCCTCCCTCAAGAATGAAGACCGTCCGTCATAGACGACAGCCGCATCATCTTGGTTCATATTGACGATGAAATGATAGCGCGGGGCGATACCCGCGGCAACCTTATAGGCATAGACAGGAATACCTCTCTCCTTTGATTGGAAAACGTAGGTTTCTTCTTTTATATAGGCTTGGAAAACAGGGAAGGCGGAGCCGGCGTATTCCGAGTAAAATTCTGGGAATTTATCCTTATATTCCCCCTCGATTTCGACGAGCTTTTGCAAAGAGTCTATAGACTTACCGATGACGTTAGCGGTTTCCGGGTTGATATTCTCCATATCAAAATGGTTATTTTCGAATATTAACCATTGACGGACGAGCGTTGAGAATTTATCGGCTTCAAGAATCGCCCGAATATCTCTTTTGAGCCGCCGATAGAACTGCCAGATAGATTCGACGTACCGTCCTCCGAACTCCATGTTACGTTTTTGCATAAAGGTTTCTTCCCAGACGTCTATCTCGCGGCCATTTTCGTAGAAGCCGGAGACGCAGTGAAATCGTACGCCGAATTCCATGAGCAGGACGATGGATTCTTTGTCCTTCCACGGAAAGGCTTTATCCAAAAGGAGATTTTTGAGCGCTTGGTACGACCAGTGTTTGGCTTTACACGCGGAGAGCGCGGCGAATATTCTACCGCCTGGATGTTTCGGCAGAGGCTTACCTTGACGCACGTCCGCGGTCAGTCCGTAGCGTCTGAACTCGTGCGCGAGTCTTTCGACGTCCGCGTTACCTGCGACTGAAACGGCTATGTCTTCAGGACAGATTTGGTCGTCCATCAGCTTTCGACAAGCCAGAGCGATGTACCTGAATTCATCGGCGGTTGACCTGAATTGTATCCACTGGACAGGCTCCATGGACGACGGCGCGATGTCTGCGACTTGTATGATGCCGACGTCTTTGGTTTTCGTGGAAAGCGTAGCGAGCTCTTCCGCGTATTCTTCCCAATCTTCGGATAGTTCCGGAAAGAACAACAGCCATGTTTTACCGTTTGAATCAAAGGGCGCGCGGTTCCATGACGGTTCGTAGAGGCGGCGTTCTTCCAAGAAATCGGCGTATTTCTCGTATATGAGGCGCATATCCGTCCAATAAGCATCGTCTGTGTTTGAGGATTCGGGCTTCTGGAGAACGCCGTCTAAAGCGGGCAGGAGGGTCGATAGGTTTGATATGAAGGAATGATAGCTGTCCGCGAATTTCGGGGGGATATATTCAGAGAGGAATTTTTCCTTGCGGTTTTCGAAGAGGAAATTAGACGCGAAGAGTGTTCTTATCGCGTAGTTTATGGATTGTTTATCTCTCTGCCGCACAGAAAGGGCGATGTTCTTGAATATATCCCATGCGACGAAGCGTTCCACGCTTACTGGTTTTTTGGTGGTTCTCGCTATTTTCTCTGCCCAGAATTGGGCGACTACGCCGGTTGGAAACACGAAATATACGTCTCTGTTCGGTAGGTTTGTTTGGATATAATCAACGATTGGTCTCTGCATTTCTTCATTATACGCGCGAACTCGCGCTCCGTCAACGGGCATAGCCTTAAATACTTCTTATAGTGCCGACACGGATGACCGCGCGCTTCGACCAATTTCATATTTATGTCGCATAACGTTCCGGCGGTATGCGACGGTTTGGCGGCCCGGATAAGGGCTTTGCGTAGCAAAAGACTAGTGCCGACAAACTGTGCCGGAGCAATGAAGTCGCTTGCGCGGCAATCAGAAAGTGGGAATGGAGCGCAGCGGAATGACCTAGTCATTGCGGAGGCCGAGCCGCTACTGCGGCGAAGCGCATACAGTCCTGTTAGGCGAAGTAAACCCCTTTTCAAAATATTTCTCTAAAAAATTTTAGACAGTACCGATAATATAATGATGGACTATCAGAATATTCAGAGAAAACTTATTGATTGGTTGGTTCTTCATAGAAACCTCAAAGGGTTAACCCAAACTCAGCTATCTAAATTATTAGGGAAAAATCAGTCGTTTGTTTCAAAGTATGAAAATTGCGAACGACATCTTATAGTTACGGAATTTTTAGAAATTTGTGTCGCTCTGGAATGTGATCCTATTGTTGAATTACAAGGAATTATAAATGATATTAAGGTCAGACGAAGTAATTGATATAGTAAATTCAAAAATACAGATATTGCCTACTCAAGTATTTAATATCCTTTCAATATCAAAGCCTCAAAATATACCTGAAGCTGTCAATTTAAGCAAAATTATATCCAAGCTTTCTCCACTTGTCGGCAATTTAATTGAATTTAGAATGGTTGAATTTTTA
>JAIRKH010000087.1 GCA_031260245.1 Treponema sp.
CAGAATTACCGTATCGGCGTTTTCCGTCCGTGCGGCGGCAAAATACGCCTGTAGTTTAAGGCCGTCGTAAGAGGTAATCGTCGCTATTTCCCGGTCCACCGTATCGATCCAGGGAACAGACTGTAGGGCGGGGTCCTCGTCATCGGCCGGGAAATAGTTTTCGAACATTTTCCGCGCCGTTTCCGGGTCTTTACGGGCTAAAACAAATTTGAAAGCGTACACGGGCAACAGTACCTTCCATATAAAAACAAGAAAAATAAGGATCAACGCGGCGGCCAAAAGCGCCGGGTTAAGTATCATTAATTCCATCTCCTTCGGGCTGGCTCGAAATCCGGTTTTTATGGTCTCTTCACCGGCCCTTTTATAAAATATACACCGTCTCGGAAAAAATAACAACCGCCCCGCCCGCAAAACCCGTAAAAACACCGGACAGGCGAATCGTGAAGCGCCGTTAGAAAAACGACGGCTTCGCGTTGCAAGCCCCTTTACACGCGGCTTTGTCGCTTTATCTTCGTGTATGTTAATATCAGATTTCCCTGTTTTAGGCGCAGGGTTACGCGGTTATTTATGAAACCGCGGCTTAAACTTTAATAAGCCGCTATTTTACGGTAACGCGCCATACCCGGCCAGCGTCGAGTCCCCAGCGTTTGTTGACGTAAGCGGAAAAAGCGTTGGCTTCGGTTTGGAAAGCAGACGCTATTTCCGGCCATGTCGCGGACGCTTCGTCTTTTTTAGGCAAAATCGCTCTACGCCACGGAGACGCCTCGAGTCGAGCCGCCAAATTGCCGCCGAAATACCACCCCGCCTGAGACGCGGACTGCTGAAGCACGTGAGCTTGGAACTCATTAATCACCAGGTAGCTGTCAGATATGTCGTAGTGTTGATAGTCAAAGAATGAAAGAATGAAATTTCGCGCCGCAAGGGAAAGACGGTTATAACGGTCCTTACTGAAGTCGCGAAACTCCTCGCTAATGAAGAAGACGCCGTGAAAACCCTCGTGCGCCATGAATTGCCTGCGTAAATAATCCGAAGATTCCCGTGAAAGCGAAACGACCGCGCCCGCGCCCGCGTCTATTTTTTGATTAGACTTTCGCTTAAGAATACCGTTTTCAAGCAGAATCGTCTTTAACTCTTCTTCTTCCGCGGAGAGAGGGAAAGACGTCGTTTCCGCGAGTTCGAAAAACGCGGCTAAATCCTCGGCGCGGTAATCGTGGGCGTTCCATCCATGCTGTCCCGCGAGTTCCCTGTCTGTTGAAAGCCTGCCGCGGTAGCCCGCTTTTTCCACAAAGAAGGCGAGTCGCTTGAAAAGCTTGTCTTGAACCGCGTAATCGGCCGTATCAAAAATTAGAATAGAAGGGAATCCCTCCCATTGGAATACCTCGTAACGCGGATCCCGCCAATCGCCCTTCTTGTAGGAAAGGACGATTCCCGGGTCCGCTGGGACGGGCGTCGCGGGAAAGGAGCGGACAGGGGACGCCGAAAGACGAATTCTACCCATTTGGGGAGAGACCGCGACGCGCAAAGGGTAAGGATTGTAAGGCAGAGCGCCAGGGGGCAGGAAAAGAGCGTTTTTCAAGTCGTGGGGACTCGTCCATTCATAAGAAACCGTTCCGGGCTCGACGACGATTCGGTCGTCGCCGCTTGCTTCTTTGGGGAAAGCGGACGCCCATAGTTCTACCGCGCCGTCGATTCGGTAATCTATCGGCGGGTCTATGACCCATGATTCTTGCGTTACGCCTGTCGCGTCCGCCTTTTCCACAAAGGGAGTCGCGGAAAAAACGCCGTCTTTCCATTCAAAGCCAAACCATCGCTTGCGTATACGGAACGCTTTTACGCCAAGCGTCGACCCGTCTTTTTTTCTATCCTTATCTGGTTTTGAGACGTCAAGGCTTATCTTGGCGATTTTGGAAACCGTGAGCGGCACAGCGTAACGGATAAGGTTCGGCGGAGCGTCGTCCGTTATAAGGCTTGCGTCCAAGGGAAGCCGCCATTGACGGCTGTAAGCGGCTTTTTGTCCTTTCGCGGAAGGGTCCGCGTCGCCTTCAATGGTTAAAACGACGGCGCCGCCGCCTTGAACCGTGTAGTCTATTTCAAAAGACGAGTCTGTGGGAATATGCGGAGAGGTTTCAAACGTATAGACAAAATTCGCCTCTTTTATAAGAGAGATTTGTCCGGACGCGGCTGTTTTGGAATTCCCAAACAGTACCGCTCCTTCCCCTTCGTATTCAAAGGGGAAGGAGGCGATTTTGGTACCCGAACAGGAAACAAACAGTAGTAATATTGGAATAATGGCAAGCGTTTTTCTTTCCATTACCGCTCTTGACGCGCTATTATTTGACTTGCATTTCATATATTCAGTATACCACATACGGCGGAAATGGTCAGCCAGACAATACCTGCACGAAAAACGTACGCGAGCGGGGTCCGTCGAATTCACAGAAATATATCCCCTGCCATACGCCTAACAATAACTTCCCCTGGGAAACGGGTATAGACGCGGAGCTTCCGACGCAAGACGCTTTCAAATGAGCGCTTGAGTTGCCCTCCGCGTGCCGAAATTCGGCTCTGTCTGGGAAAGCTTTATTAAGTCCCAAAAGCAAATCCGTCTTCACGTCTGGGTCCGCGTTCTCGTTGATAGCGACGCCCGCGGTGGTATGGGGACAGAAGACCACGCATAAACCCTCCCGCGTCCCGCTTTCCATAAGCGCGGTCTCTACTTGTTTTGTGATTGAGTAAAAACCTTCGCGCCCCGTCTCAATAGTAAATCGTCTTAACATATCTCCACTATAGCATACTTACACGGAGAAATCAATGAACAAACCAGTTAAACGAAGACGGGGACAGACGAGTTTGCTAACCCGCTTTTTGAGAAGTCGTTTGAAGGAGGGGGGGCGCTTTCCCTAAACGAAGGTCGGCTAACGGTAAACCCTACGCAGCGCCCTAAAGTATACCGTCTACGCTGCGGAAAGAGCGTCCCTTCTGTAGCGCATATAAATTGACACAAATCCACAAAAACAGTATATTTCTTACATGGAAGTATTAAGCTCTGTCTTTAAAGACGTTATAAAGGAAGCGGTTGCGCTGGCAAAAACGTCTGACAAGATAGCGACGGTGATTAACGAGCAAAATGTGTATCAGATAGGAGAGACGCGGATACTGCCCCTCATAGACCGTATAATAGACGCGCTGATTCTGTCAGGTTCGGGCATAAGCGGTATGGAGCATTTGCGCGCTTTATTAGATAAGGCAAAAACGGGAGCGTCATGCCTCCTTTTGTTGGAACACTACAGCAATATGGATATGCCGGTTTTTTCTTACCTGCTACGGAAAGAACCGAACGGCGCGGAAATAGCGGACGCTATTGTGGCAATAGCAGGCATGAAACTGAACGAGGAGAACTCCACTGTGGCGGTTTTTACAGGGGCGTATACACGGCTGGTCATTTATCCGAGCCGTTCTTTTCATCACCTCTCCCCAGTAGAAGCCGCCGCCGAAGCAAACCGATCCGCCTCTATCAACCATGCGGCGATGCGGAAGCTCAACGAAATCAAGAAACAAGGCAAACTCATCCTTGTTTTTCCATCAGGCACCCGTTACCGCCCGTGGGACCCAAACACCAAAAGAGGCGTACGAGAGATTGACTCGTACATCAAGTCCTTTGATTATATGTGTCTTGTCGCCATAAACGGGGAGCTCCTGCACGTGAGGCAAGGTGATATGATGGACGACTTTGTCAGTCAAAACATCGTGCGTTTTACCGTCGGACCGGTAGTTTCCTGCGCGGATTTCAGAGCCTCCGAGTGTGAAAAGGTGGAAAAAGCGGGCATTGAAGACAAAAAACAAGCCGTTGTTGACGTTATAATGGCGCGCCTCGACGAAATTCATCAAAAAACGGAAATTGAATATAGAAATTAACCGTTTATGAAATTTATCTTGAAATTTCTTAATTTTATCAGTATTTTTAAAGACGCTTGTCATGGGTCGCGTACTGTTAAAAGGAGACTTTAGAATGAAGTGGAAAGGGATTCTTGACTGTATTGAGCTATTTCACTTGAGCGAGAATGATTCAAAGCTTAATAAGTTGTCGCCCCCCCCCCCGCTCAATTCTGATATATAAAGCGAACAGAGTCGCTTGAAGGGCGTTTTTTACGCGTCTTGATGGAGGCGTTCTGAAATGCGAGGATAACGCCTTTTCCGCAAAAAAAGCGCCTTATGCCTTGTTTTTTAAATTAATTATTATATATTTATAGTATATGAAGTTTGTCCGGGGCGCTACCCGCGGGCAATAAAAAATTTATCCTTAAATAGTTTCTGGAGGAAACAATGAAAAAAATAACGAGAGACGAGTTTTTCGTAGCCGTTTTGTTGATTGTATTGACTATATTTATCGCTTCATGCGATTTTTCGGAATTCGCCATTCCAGAATCCGTTACCATTACAGGCAGCCCAGAAGTGCATATCCCTCTTGGCAGTCCTTTTGTTGAAAAAAATGGGAAGAATAAGAATATCATTGAAGAGTATCTCAGCGTCAATAAAATCTTGGAGATGATGGGCGGCGCGGACGAGGAAGCCTCCGCGCTCAACAACATTAATATCTATGAATATGCGCCGCCTTCCAAATATGAGGACGTGAAGGCGTTTATCATCCATTACCCCATAGCGAAGATGCCTTACGATTTGGGCGAGTATATGCAACAGGTTTATGACATAAAGCCCCCGAAAATAGAAGGCGTAGACCTGAGGCGCCCCGCGGAAGTGGAGAATCTTTTTCCAGGCAAAACTTTGTCCGAGCTGACGGCGCTGACCGAAATGGAAATAGAAGACGCCGTTGACAAAAAAATCGACGAATGGGTTGATGATACGGCGGCAGGCAAGCCGGTTAACGTGGACATTCCCGCGGCGCAAGCGCCTTTGAGTGTTTTGTCAGCGGCGCTGAATAATCCACTTCTAACGTCCGATGAAAAGACGCAGTTGATTGTCAGTACTAAAGCCGAGGTCAAAGCTTTGCAGGAGGTCGTGGACGCGAAGGCGACTGCGGTCAGCCAGTTCAACACATTGAAGAGCCGCGTAGAGGAATTGCGACAGAAAATGGAAATACCCCTAGGCGATATGGCGAAACTGGTAAAATACATTGACGTGAAAGACACTGGCGTCAAAATAAAGGGAATGGATTTTGAAGGCAAAATAGAGATAGCCATTCCCCAATTCGGCGTAGGCTCGGGGGACGTGGGGAGCGGTGTAACGTATGCGCCGGGAGAAGTCAAGAACGGCGACCTCCACTTTACGACCGATACTGCTCTTGCCGCGGCGGACGGAAACGGCGACTCTGAAACATACCGCTTTGAAATAGACGACAATGCCCCGAATCTTACCGTTCATATTAATATCAAAGATTTTATCGAGGGTCCCATTGTTTTTGAGCCGGAACTTGTATTTAACTGGACAGAGGCGAAGGTTGATCCAGGCGAGAACGGCAAGCTGACGGGAAGCTATGACATGGACTTCGAGAATATCAAGAACTTCTTGGGAGAGGGCGACTTTGAACTGCCGGAAGTACTGGGCTATCTCTACGTCATGGATCTGCCTATAAGCAAAAACAGTAACTCGAAGCCTACGGTGTCGCTTAAGGTCGGGTCAGACGACGATGGGTGGATTCCTTTGACCAAGGACGATAACGACCAGCTCGTCGAGTGTAACATGGAAAACAAGGATATCCCCGAAGAATTCTCGGAAATGGAAAACGGCGAAACGCTTACAAAAGACCTCCCTCCCGCCAGCCTTGATTCAATAGACATGACGGACGTTTTCATGGCTCCATCGGGATCGTCTTTGGAATACACGGTAACAATGGGGGATGCGAAAAATCCGCTCACACTTACTAACACCGTCGACGATTTAAGCGGCGTAATCTCCGTTGACATGGTGGTTGTGATTCCACTCGCGTTTAATATAAAAGCCACGCCGATGGAGGTGGACGGAAAACGCTTCATCCCGCTTGAGCTGAACGGCGAAAATGGAGAATCTTTGCTTCCTAAAATAGAAGAAGACCTCTTCGGTAGAGACGGCAAGGGCAGTACCATTGATGAAGTGATTGGACCTAGAAGCAACATTACAATAAAACTGGAAAAGTTTGTCAACAAGGCTCTTCCCAATGCGGTGATATGGATAAAGGCCGGTACCAGCGAACAATTATTGGAGTTGTCGGGAGACGGCGTTCACGACTTATCGTTTGAGGGCGACGATGTTAAATACCCGTTCACGCCGGAGTTTAAAATCCTCATTCCCTGCGAGATGGGAGAAGATTACGGAACGCTTTCAGTCGGCAAAGCTTACGACTTTGATTTCAATCTTGTGGTGGAAATCAAAGCCGACTTAAACAAGACGATTGATTTCTAATCGAGGAAAAGGAACAAGAAATGAAAAAAACAATAGGGCTGACTATATTCATATTCGGCGTTTTCACAAGTATAGCCTTTGCTCAAGACGAGGAATGGCGGCAAGACATCAGGGATCGGGCGAACTCCGCGGTGGACGGAGAGACCGTCGTTACGGACGGATGGAACGCGGAGGACGACAGGACTAACGACGCCATCCTCGCCGACGAGCCGCCTAACGATTCCGCCGTCATAGCTGTAGAAGAAGCGGCGGAAGTCCCGCAAGCAGTCGAATCTCAAACTGAGGTAAAGAAGAAAAAGAAAACTAAGATAGACATTTTTCCTTACCGCCGATTTGTTGAATTCGGCTTTAACGGAAACGCGGGTTTGTCCAACAACTTTGTCGGTTTATCGGATATTCTCAAAAAAAATATTATATTAAACATGAGCGATTTGTCCGGCAAAATAAAAGAAGATGGATGGAATATTAACGTGAACGTCGATGCGGACGTATTCTTCAATTTTAACGTATCTTCCCGGTGGGGTTTTGGGATCTTCACTTCGGTTTCAGGAGAGATAAACGCGGCTATATCCAAATCGTTTATGACTTTAATAGCGGAGGGCAACATCAAGAACCCGTCCCAGAGCGGCGATATTTCAGTTTCGGGCGGCGTTTTTGCGGATGTGGGTTTGGATATGCATGGGCGGTTTCTCAAGGAGAATAAGCTCAAAATCAGCCTCATACCGTCGATGTTTGTTCCTGTGGTCTACATTCCCAAGTCAGGTATAATGTACCAGTTGGACGCGAATGATGCGTTGATCATTACCGCGGGCGGTAAGATTGACGTCTTCACCCCGATTTTTGTGGAAAGCATCGTTGAAGACGCTTCTTTTAGCGCGGACCTCCTGAACGTCAACAGCATCCTCGGTCAGAAAGGGTTTGATTTTACATTGACCGCCGAATACGCGCTTTTCCCGTGGTTGGACGTAGGCGGGGGCTTTACCCATATCCCGCTCAGCCCTGCGGTGTTGGAAAACCACGCCTCTATTACGCTTCCCAATAGCGACATTGTCAACGGAAGCGGCTTAATTAAGGGCGAGACCGACGAACTGATAAAAACCCCTGACCCTGAAATTGTTTATGATAAAGAAAGCCGCGAGGTAATACGTCCCATGCGGTTCGACGTTTACGCGGACTACAAGCCTTTTAAGCGGAATTTGTTCATAATCAGACCGAATATCGGGTTTACCGTGTTTACACCGGAGGAGAAAACCCGGTTTAACGCGACCGTTAAAGTCTCATTAAACACCCCGATTTTGTTGATTCACGCCTCAAGCGGTTATGACGAACTCTTGTGGAGACACAAGCTATGGCTGGGCTTAAACCTACGGATTATTGAAGTAGACGTAGGTCTCCATTTGAGTTCGCAAGACTTCAAACAGAGTTTTGACATGAGCGGAGCGGGACTTACGGTAGGCGTAAAACTCGGATTTTGAAAAGGAATGGAGAGTAGATTCGAGGTATGCGCCGCCGTTCCTATTCTCCATTTCCTGTTCTTTCTGTATTATGAAAAAAATGAAAAAAAATGAAAAAGCCCCGCGAACTTTACTTCCGACGCTGTTTCTTATTGTACTGACCGTTTTGACGATAATGATAGGATCGGATACGCCGATGCAGTCCTTGAGAGACTTTTTTATTGGACCGTGGACAAGCGCCTGGTCCTTCGGCAACACGCTCGACAAGGCGGCGCTGATACTCACTGCGAGTCTTGGCGCCGCGTTTGCGTTTCAGGCTGGTTGTTTCAATCTCGGCGGCGAAGGACAAATCTACATTGGAGGACTCGCTGCCGCGGTAGTCGTGCAGGCCGGAGGTTTACTCTTAGGCGGAGCGTGCGCCGCTATTTTTGCGGGCGGGCTGTGCGGGTGGATTTCCGGTATTCTCAAGAAAACCGTCGGCGCAAACGAGCTTATCACCAGTTTTCTACTTTCGGCGAGCCTTACGCCGGTCGCGGACTTTCTCATTGCGGGACCCTTGCGCGACCGGTCGGGCAATCTTCTCGCCACGCCGTTTCTATCCCACACTCTTCTCCGCATACTGCCCCCGTCGAACCTGTCCGTCTCGTTTTTCTTCGCGGTTATTCTCGTGCTTGCAGGGCATATCTTCGTCAACGGAACCGTATTCGGGTACCGATTTAGGATAGCAGGGAACGCGCCGTCCTTCGCCCGGTATGGAGGCATTGAAACGGACGAAGCGTGGACGCCCGCCATGGCGGTTTCCGGCTGTTTGTTCGGCTTGGCGGGGTTTTTCGCGGTATCCGGAACCTATGGCAGGTGTTACGCTGGATTCTCCGGAGGACTCGGCTGGGCAGGTGTAACGGTCGCGCTCATTGCGGGAAACCGTCCACTCATGCTGTTTCCAGCGGCGCTCGTCTACACGGCTGTAGAACAAGGCGTTCATTCAGCGGCGCTCGCTACGAGTCTGCAAACCGAAACTTCGGCTCTCCTCCAAGCCGCGGTACTACTTGCTGTTACGGTAAAAATTTCGCGTAAAGAAAGACCGTACATTTAACCGCGTCTGTCATTGAAAACGGTTAGAACGAGGGACAGTTTTTATGAGCAGCTTGAAATGGAAGCGATTTTTGTGTATTATTAATAAAAACTATTTTGTACAAACATAAGCCGTCATAAAGGAGTAGAATAGTGACTAGTCTGAAAAGAACCGCCGTTTTTCTGTGTATCGCGGCTATGGGAAACTGCGTCTTTGCCCAAGAAAACGAAGAAAATATGGAAACGGTAAAAAAATACCCTCTGGTCCCTATACAGGGCGGAATCTTTCGCATGGGAAGCGTCAAGCCTGAACGCGGTAGGCGCAGGGACGAAAGAAGCCGAGAGGTTACGGTGAATAATTTTCTACTTTCTCCGCATGAGGTAACCCAAGCGGAATATGTGGACGTTATGGGAATCAACCCTAGTCATAACAAAGGTGAAAGACTGCCTGTTGAAACGGTGAGTTGGTTTGACGCTATTGAATTTTGCAACAGATTGAGCGAAAGAGAAGGTTTAGAGTCGGCGTACACCGTTAAAGGGAAAAAAGTAATCTGGGACAGGGACAGCGCGGGCTACCGTTTGCCCACAGAAGCCGAATGGGAGCTCGCCTGTAGGTCAAGCGCTATGACCGCTTTCAGCGTTGGGGATGTACTCTCCACTGACCAAGCCAACTACTACGGCAGGAAAACCTTGCCTGTGGAGAGTTTTCCTGCAAACAGCTTTGGAATTTTCGATATGCACGGCAATGTCTGGGAATGGTGCTGGGACGGTTACGGCTCCTATTCTAGTGAGACGGATAACCCCGCGGCGGAACAAGACTCGGTGTGCGTGGTGCGCGGCGGGAGTTTCCGCAGTATAGCGCTTGACGCGCGTTCAGCCAGTCGAGGTTCCTCTACGGCGACATACCAGAGTTGGGACACAGGCTTCAGAGTCGCTCGGAACCTCGACGAGGGAGCGGAAAGATAGTTTGTCAGAAACGACTCGTTTCTCCTCAACTATACAACATCGCAAAGGAAGAATGGGTGGAGTTCAAGCGAAGGAGGATACTGGACTGCGGCTTTTACCGCGCGGACGTGATGAGCGAGGGGAAACACAATAACGGAGAAGTTAAAAATCATTCTAAAGAGCGATAATTACAAGTTTCACAAAGTTACAAACGGACGGTTGTTCACCGCTGATATTGATTTTACTCATGGAAACGCCTTTTTTGTTATGGAGCGCGGAATGTGTTTGCGGCGGGTTTTTCTTGAGTATTCGCCGCGATCCGTTTTTGATGGTTTATGCGTGCGGGTGCGCGTGGCTATATACGTCTTTGAGGCGCTCGATGTCGACATGCGCATAGCGGGCTGTGGTAGAAACGCTCTCATGTCCGAGTAGTTCCTGTATTACTCGAATGTCGCAACCGGCTTTGACGAGATGAGTCGCAAAGCTATGCCGCAAGGAGTGTGGATGGATGTTCTTGTCGAGTCCTGTTTTCTTGTTGAATAGCGCGGCGTACTGCGCGATTATCCATCGCGTTCCTGATACCGAAAGAGGTTTCCCTCTCATAGTAATGAAGAGTCTGTCTGCTTGCGGCGCTGTTTCCAGTTTTTCAAGCCGTCCAGGAAGATACGCCATAATCGCATTCCGCGCCTCTTCTGAAAAGAATATGGGTCTTTCCTTGTCGCCCTTGCCGACGACGCGCGCGCCGTAGAAGTCTGACTCGCAGTCGCAAAGGCAAAGAGACGTAATTTCGCTTATGCGTAATCCTCCGGAATACATGGCTAAAATCAGCGCGGCGTCCCGTTCCGCCCATAGGAGCGTCGACGTCGTCGGTAGTTCCGCAAATTGCGCCATTTCTCTTTCCCATAGAAAGCTTGGCAGGGCTTTGGGGGTTTTGAGGTTCCTGATTCCCGCGCTTGGGTCGTCGGCGCGTAGGGAAAACCGGGTAAGATAACGAAAAAACCCGCGTATTGACGAAAGACATCGGTTCACGCTGACGGCCGAAAGTCCCTGATTCCCTAATTCTTCTACGAAAAATCTGACGTCGCGGGTTGCGACGTCTTCAACCTCAATGCCGCGCTCATGGCTCCATGCGGCGAATTTGTCCAGGTCCTTGTAATAGGCGCGTAGGGTCTGTTCGGATACGCCGCGTACATTGGCCAAATAGTCTAGGTAATCGGTGATTTTCGGCATATTTCCTCCTTGTTTTTATTATATCAATGTCAGCGTTTTGCTGCAAGGATAAATCGCTTTCTTTAAAGAGACTTGAAAACTGTTCCCTGTCGTGGTATAGTGATGAAAAATGTGTCGGCGTTTGCGTTTGATGAAAGGAGTTGTATATGAAATATAAACCGCTTTTGACGTTATTCTTATTGGGTTTTGTATTGTTCGTTGCCGTTGCGCTCGTTGTCGTCAATAAATATCGTCAGAGGGTTGAGGAAAAGAAGGAAAGGGAATTACAAGAATTGAAAGACGTTCTTGTTCCTCTGCGATTCCGCGAGGTTGAGAGGAGCGGCGGTATAATCAAAGCCGAATTTTACTTTTATTCATATCTTGAAGACGATATTGATAAGAGTTTCATGGCTGACGTTCTTGAAAAGGAACAGCCTTTGAATTCCTTAACGATTGAATTAAAGGGTAATGAGCTTTTCATCGACTGTCTCCGTTTCATTGAAAAACAGGGCGGCGTCTTCAAACACGACGTTAATTGGGTGTTCCCTTACCGCGTCTTCACGGATTCTATTCCGCCTGACGACGGCGTCCTCATATACGATGCGTACGACTCGGACGGTTTCCCTAATATTTACTCTGCGTTCAACTTGGACGTGAAACAGCGGGCGTCCGAAATATTTTCCCAGATAAAACAATACGGCGATATAAGCCCGAACAGCGAGTTACGCAAGGTAATATCAGGAAACGCGGTGCATGATATGAGTAATAATATTTTACGCTTTCAGGTCGGCCGCTGGTACGATTTGATTGTACATATTAAGAAAGGCGGCGTCGAATACGTCGCCGAATGAGGTTTAATTATGGAAGCGAATCAAAACGTAGTCGGTACTATTGTAGCCGTTTCTGATTTTCTGTCGTCTATATTGACGGTCAAGGGATTGTTGCTCTTCATCGTCGTTTTTTTTGCGATAACAGCGACCTTGTTTTTCCTACAAAGTTTCTATCGTATGCGGCTTCTTGTCTCCGCTTCTTCTATCAAGAAAGACAGAGTGGGCGCGTTTTTTTCCGCTCTTTTTGAAAGTTTTGAGAAGATAGCGCAGAATTTCGCGGTACTGGCGCCGATTCTGGCGGGAGTAATCATGGTTCTGATTCTGGCGGGCAGCGTTCTTAAATTGACGGCCGGGGTGAACGCGTTCGTCGAGCGTGAAAAGCGTATCCGCGAGCTTTCTATCGCTATCAAATATCTGGAGCAGAGCGAAAAGGCGCTTGCGGTTAAAGTGGACTCGGTGAGTAATGGGAGGACAATATTGCGTCTGAATTATTCCGCAAAAAACCCCGAAGACGACTCTATTCCATCTGTGGATTGGAGAAAGGAAATAACCATACAGGGAGTTGATATTTACTTTGATTGCCTGGTTCTGAATTTCACCTATTCGGAGATCATGTCTGGGCGGCAGAAGAATATCGCTATTCCCTACCGTGTTTTCAGTAACGTTGTTCCTGCGGAGGAGGGAGTGTCGTTGCTTGATAATATCGTCGCTGAAGAAGATAGTTTTGGTTTTATTCCTCCTGTGTACGGCGAGCGTCTGAAACAGCTTTTGTCTGATGAGGAATTTGCGAAAGATATGGGCGTGCGTTCTGCAAATGGGAGCGCTCCGCATCGCATTGTCAACGCCGGCGACCGATTCTCCGTCCGTATCGAGCAGTCCGGCGGGGTCAATATCTACGATTAGCGGTTACTGTTTCGGCGATTCAGACCGCCAATACGCGAATTACGCAACAAAAAACGGCAACCGCCATACAAACAGTGAATATCCGATATGGCTACGCCTGTTAGCGGTAATCGGCTATTTTGCGCCTGTTGTATAGATTAGCCGCGTTAAAGATATTCTCCATCCCTGAGTCTAGTATAAACGCGCCGATAATTTCAGTAATAAACGCGTCGATTCCGCCGCTCCTTCCTACGGTTCCGGGTATCAGGACGTTTTTTAAGAGTATTGCGCGGAACGCTCCCTATCGTTGCAGGCTTTCGAGTTCCTCTACCGCCCGCCTTTGGGCGAGAGGAGCGTCGAACCGCGCGCTGATAGCCGCAAGAATCGGTACGCCTTTACGCATTATCGGGGGGCCCCCGTACTGGCATAACGCGCCGACGGCTTTCGCTGTAGAATACAGAACCCGCTCGTCAGTCGTGTACGGGACCGCTTGAGCGAAAGCCTCCATCGCCGCGCCGTCGCGGTCAACGCCTATGACGCCTATAGCCGAAGCGGCCGCGAGTTTCACCATCGGTTCTCTATCGCCCAGAAAAAGGTCCGCGAGAAGCAACGTCAATTCCTCGGACCCAAATAGTTCTAGCAATTTTACCGCCTCAAGCCGACGCTGTAGAGATACAGGCGGTTTGCTCTGCGGTACGGCAAGACTGTTCCGCAGACTCGCGGCTACCTCTTTCAAGAATACCGTCCACGTCGGTTCGTCTTCCCCTAATTCGCCCCTTTCGAGCCTATCGCGGATGAGGGCGAATTGAAACGACAAGCTGAAATCGCTGAATTGGTAATAGTTCGCCTTCTGGCGGGGAAGTTCCCCAAGTCCGTATTTTCTTTCTAGAAACGCGGGAGTTCGCCGCGTTCCATTCGCGTCTTCCATACGGTAAGCGTAGAGAATCCAGTCGCTTCCGCTTAAGTACAGGACGCCCTCGTCGCCAAAAACCGGGGGAACCGCCGCGTTCTTGATTCCGAGCGACCATTTCACGTTTCCGTCAGGGTCAAAGCTGACGGCTTTCGTCATACCTAACACGTAAACGCCGCGCTCGTCGTGCAGTAAATTTGTTTCCCCGCCGGATACGCCGCCGTCGGCTGACCAGATTTTCTCCCCGTCGTTTGAAAAGAGTAAAACCTTGCCGTTGGACAAAGCTATTGCCGTTCTGCCGTCATACTCGCGGACGGCTAAAGGAGCGGCTGAAAGACGGGGAAACCGCCCTTCCCCGCCGATAACTTCTATTCCGCCGTCCGCGTCAATCGCAAGAATCCCGTCTATGGACGCCTCGTTCTTGTTGGGAAACAGAACGCTGATAAGAGACGCGGGCTGGGCGAGCAGCGCTTCTCTGATTTCGCCGAACGCGCTTATTTGAAGGAGTTTCCCATTGTCAAGAGTCGTTACGAGCCCCCCGTTCTTGTCAAGAACAGGCGTTAGGGCGATGTTCCCGCCGAGTTCCTTCGTCCAAAGAGGGCGTCCATTATTGTTGTAACACGCTATTTTGCCGCGCATAGGCGCGAAAATCCGCCCGTCCCAGCCGATTACCGCCGCATGGGACAGGGGCGTCTTAATATCCGCTTTCCATAGTTCCAGACCAGTACGGTTCAGCGCAATGAGGACGCCGTTTGTTCTGCAAACGTAGCTCGTTCCCTCCCGCGTGCGTGTTATAAAGGGCAATAGCTTACCATTAGCCAGATATTCCCACAGGAGGTTACCTTGAGGCGAATAGGCTTTGACCATGCCGCCTTCCACTATCATCGCCGTAGATAGAGCTTGAGCCGAAGGGCTGCCTAATATGACGCCGGCTATAGCCCGCCTCCATAGCGGAACCATGTCTTGGGCTCCAAGGGGATGGATAAGAAAAAACATGAGGAACAGCGCTGGTTTAGCGAACACTAGGACTCTTCCGGATATTTAACGCCCCAAACGTCTCTTATCTTATCCATTATTTCCATGACCTTGAGGATTTCGCTGTGGGGCATTTCTGGACATTCGGTTAATCCTGCGGTAATGGCTCTTTCGCACGCGGCGACTTGATACTCAAAGCCGGTGAGCTGTTTGGGCGTTTCGTAATCAGCGATGAGTCTGTCGTTAGCGTCAAAGACGCGGATACCTTCGCAGTTGTTTATATTGATAAATTCAACATAACCTTTCTCGCCGAAAACCATGCCTCGTCGGTCGCTTCGGCACATCATACTGCTGTGGAGCATAGCCATACGGTCGTCGTCGTAGACAAGGGTCGTGTTGCTCATGGCGTCTACGCCTGTGGGAAAAGGAACGAAGCTCGACTCTATACGTTTGATTGCGGAACCGAAGCACATGAGCGCAAAATTGACGGTGTAAACGCCCAAATCCAAAAGCGCGCCGCCGGCGAGTTCCGGCCTGACGAGGCGTTCCAAGGTCTGCGATACATAGTCGAGGTTTGCGGTCAGGGCGATGGGTTTTCCGACGACGCCGCTCGCCAATATTTCGTCCATGACCTTACGTATGGGCATATAACGGGTCCAGATAGCTTCGGCGACCAAAAGTCCTTTTCGCCTGCCGAGTCCGAGGACTTCCCGCGCCTGCGCCGCGTTTATAGTGAACGCCTTCTCGCATAGCACATGTTTTCCGTTTTCAAGACAATCCTTCATCTGCGCGTAGTGGTGGGAATGCGGAGTCGCCACATAGACGAGATCAACATCGCTCTGGTAGAGTTCCTCATAAGAACCAAAAGCCGTTTTAATACGGAATTTGTCCGCGAACGCCTTTGCCTTACCCAAGTCCCGCGACGCCACAGCCGACGCCCCTGTTCCCATAAGAGCGAGGGTTTGAGCCATTTTCCCAGCGATGTTTCCGGCTCCAAGAATTCCAACTTTCATAACGCCTCCTTAATTTAGCCCACGATTTATTAAATCTCGCGACGATTCATATTTTCTTCTAACCGAGGGCGCTTGCTATATATCTTTTAATATATAATAAAACAAAAACAAGAATTTGTGAAGGGAGCTACTTGGAGGCGACAAACGCTTTTGTTTGGATTTAGGTTTATTCCACTTGACTAAAATACGACAGTTTTATATACTGAAGCGTATAATTCGTCGGAACGGCTAGACGATGCGGAACGTATTCGCTCGCGTTAGCCTTGTTCGGCGATATTTTTTAAGGAGGGTTTATGAGCGCCAGAATCAGGCTGAAAAAAATGGGATCCAAGAAACGTCCGTGTTACCGTATAGTGGTGATGGACAGTCGCGCTCCTCGGGACGGCAAGGCCATAGAAGAACTCGGTTACTACCATCCGGTTGAAGCGGAAAATAAACAACTCGTTGTGAATGTGGAAAAAGTGAACGATTGGGTGCAGAAAGGCGCCGTATTAAGCGATACTGTCCATAGCCTTTTGAACAGGCATATTCGTACCGCAAAGGCGCAAGGATAAAAAAACTGTGGAAGAAGATTTGATTGAATACATCGCAAAATCGCTGGTAGACGAGCCTTCCCGCGTTGAAGTCAACGTTATCGAAGGCGAGAAGTCTACCATGTTGGAACTCAAGGTTTCCGCAAAAGACATCGGTAAAGTGATAGGTAAGCATGGGCGCATAGCGAAAGCCATACGGACGGTTTTGCAAGCCGCGACGGCGCGGTCGGAAAAACGGACATTGTTGGAGATACTCGACTGAAGCGGGAAGAATTCACGGCCGCGGTCTTAGGCTCTCCGTTTGGAGTCAAGGGTTTCATAAAGGCGCATTCTTTGTCCGGTGAATATGGGCACCTTTCGGCTCTTAAAAAAACAGTTCTACGCGACGAGAAAAGCGAGTTTTCCCTTGAAGTAGAGGAGACAGCGCTGGTCTCTCACGGTATTGTTATAAAATTTCGCGGAATCAACAGTCCTGAAGAAGCCCAAGCCTTGAGCGGCACGGAAATCATCGTTTCCCGCGAACAAGCCGCGCCTTGCTCTGACGGTGAATTCTATATTGAAGACTTGAAGGGCGCAAAAGTGGAACTGAATGATAAGGTCGTGGGTGAAATTGTTGACCTCGTCGAGGGAGGCGGCGGTTTTCTCGCGGAGATTCGGCTGTTAAACGGCGAAACACGGTTCGTTCCCTTTCGCAACGAATTTTTCGGGGAAATCAGTACGGCGTCCGGCAGAGCGGAATTGCTTAACGAATGGATTTTGGAGTAGCTGGGACCATGTTTGAAATATCGGCGGCGAACCTGCGCCCCTCCAGAATCAGATGAGATACACGGTTATTTCGCTCTTTCCGGAGATTGTCGACGTTTTTGTGAAGAGTTCTATCATAGCGAAGTCGATAGAGCGCGGTATTGTGGAGTACCAGTCGGTCAATATCAGAGACTTTGCCTTCGACAAGCACAGAACCTGCGACGACGCGCCTTATGGCGGCGGCGCCGGAATGTTACTGCTTGTAGAGCCTCTGGCGCGGGCGTTTGAGTCGATCGGTGTACGGAATCGGTTCGCCGAAACAGGCGAAGCAAGCGGCGTTTTAAAGAAGCCAAAAAAGATTTACCTAACGCCTTCAGGAAGGCTTTTCAATCAGAAGCTTGCCGCGGAGCTGGCGCGAGAGGATGAACTCGTTTTCTTGTGCGGGCGTTATGAAGGCGTTGACCAGAGGATAATTGACGCCTATATTGACGAGGAGATTTCTGTCGGAGACTATGTGCTTTCGTCCGGCGAGGCGGCCGCAATCACGGTGATTGACGCCACTTACCGGCTCATTAACCGCGTGATTAGTCCAGAATCGCTTGTTGAGGAAAGTTTTGTGGAAGGGCTTCTGGAGTACCCCCAGTGGACAAGACCGGAAGTTTATGGTAAACTTGCGGTGCCTGACGTCTTATTGTCCGGACATCACGAGAATATACGGCGATGGCGTTTGCAAAAACGGGTGGAAAAGACCCTTACGGTCCGTCCTGACCTTATCAAGACGGGTTTGGAACAAGGCTTGTTTGACGCGGAAACGCGAAAATTTATAAAGGACGCTGTGGAAAATATGATAGACAAGCAAGAGTCGGAACTTGAGGCGTAGCCAGAAGGTTTAGCGTTAAGCTTTCTCAACAAATACCATGTTGTCTTTCGAGCGTATTTTCTGATATTCTACCATATCTCTATTAAGTAAGGAGCAAAGAATGAACGAAGTCAAGGCTATCCAAGCCGAACAGATGAAGAATGAGCCGGGTCAATTCAATATCGGCGACACGGTGAAAGTGCATTTCAAGATTATTGAAGGCAAGACCGAGCGAGTGCAGATCTATGAAGGTCTGGTGATTGCAAAGAAGAATTCTCAATCTAGTAAAACGTTTACGGTACGGAAGAATTCCTACGGTGTGGGCGTGGAGAGGATTTTCCCGCTCTACTCTCCGCGTATCGTGAAAGTTGAAGTTACGCGTATGGGTAAGGTTCGTAGAGCGAAACTTTACTACATCCGGGGTAAGGTCGGCAAGGCGGCGAAGATTAAAGAATTGATTGTGAAAAAGCGTTGAACCGTGTGGAATATTAAGAAGTCGGTTGAGAAAGGACGTCAAGGCGAGACGCGGGCCGCGGCTTTTTTGGAGGACCATGGTTTTGTCGTTCTTGAGCGTAATGTCCGTTCTGAATACGGGGAAGTTGATATTATCGCCCAAAAAGAGGACATTATCGTGTTTATTGAAGTAAAAACATGGACGACATTCAATATAGATTCTATACAATACAGCATTGATAAGAAGAAACAGACTCGTATCATCAAAACAGCTGAAATATTTCTCTTGGCGCATCCTGAATTTGACAAGTTGTCGATGCGTTTTGACGTAATTTTCATCAGCGGTGAAACTTTCACTCATATACAAAACGCCTTTACCGCATGACGACAGGCGTCGAAGTCAAAAAACGTAGGTGGAGAATGGCGAAGAATAAGCGTTACTCAGACCGAGAACGTAAAGAACGAAGGGAAAATTGGGGGGGAAAGTCTGACAATCAGCAAAAACGGGATAATTTCGAGTATTCCGCTAAACGCGTTGCTTTTTATGACAGACCTAAATGGTCTCCTCCGCAAATGTCGCCAGAGCCGTATCCGGCGTTGAACTGTCCGTGTTGCGGGAAGCTCGTGCGGGACCTCGCGTCCGCGGTCGCCGACAAGGCGACTGGGATGCCCGCGCATTTGGAATGTATTATCTCAAAAATCGCGGAAAAGGAGAATCTCGAGAAAGGCGACGTTATAGCTTATATCGGTGGCGGACGCTTCGGAATAGTCCATTTTAACGACCGTTCTTATTTCCATCGCGATAAATTTCTATTCTTCATCAAGAAGATATTCGAGTGGGAAAACACCGAGAACGTAGAAGATCGCCCCGCATGGCGGACGCTGGTCCGCGACCATTATTCACGCACATAAATTCCCAGAATCAGCCCTCGTGTTTTATCCTTCCAGTTTATGCCGAAAATTCTTCGATTTGCTCTTGACATTTTTTGCTTACTTATATATAATCTCTATAAATTTACTAGGATAAAGGAGATTATTATGGCGCGAGTAGAAAAAATCATAGACCTTATAGGGAAGACCCCTTTGGTTAAAATTAACAATTTGAACAAAAGCGAGGCGGTTATATACGTCAAACTGGAGTATTTCAATCCGCTCTCTAGCGTGAAGGACCGTATTGCGCTGTCGCTCATCTCGGCCGCGGAAGAGAATGGTAGCCTTAAGCCCGGTTCGACCATCATTGAGCCGACGAGCGGCAACACAGGCATAGGTCTGGCTTATGTGGGCGCGGTGAAAGGCTATCGCGTCATTCTGACCATGCCGGACAGTATGAGTATCGAGCGACGGAAACTGCTCAAGGCGTTCGGCGCGGAGTTGGAGCTTACCGAAGGCGTCAAAGGCATGAAGGGCGCGATAGCAAAAGCCGAAGAGCTTGCGGCGAAAATCCCGAATTCTTTCATTCCCCAACAGTTTAACAACCCGGCGAATCCGGCGATTCATGAGAAGACAACGGGTCCCGAAATCTGGGACGATAGCGAAGGCAAGGTTGACATCCTCATCAGCGGAGTCGGCACGGGCGGTACCGTCACAGGCGCGGGTAGGTTTCTTAAGTCCAAGAAGCCGTCTGTCAGAGTTGTTGCAGTGGAACCTGTCGCATCTCCAGTGCTTTCCGGCGGTAAGCCGAGCCCTCACAAGATTCAAGGTATAGGCGCGGGATTTGTGCCGCAAATCTATGACTCGCAAATCGTAGATGAAATCTACAAATCAGACCACGAAAAAGCCGGCGCAACCGCCCGCGAGCTCGCTAAAAAAGAGGGCATCCTCGTGGGTATCTCGTCAGGCGCGGCTCTGGAGGCGGCTCTCAGCATCGCCCGCCGCCCCGAAAACAAAGGGAAATTCATCGTCGCGGTCCTTCCGGACTCAGGCGAACGTTACCTCTCAACATGGCTATTCGAGGAATAATAATATCTCCAATAGCGTTCCGAAAGGGAATGGGGTTTTTTGTTTTTAAATAGTAAAATTATCAAACTTTATTTCTACGAAAAAAACTACTCCCCATTCTCTATCTTTCCGAACTCCGTTTAACTTGTTTACTATCAACGTGTTACCGCTCCGCCGAAGCGTTCTATTTCCGATTCGTTCAGTTTAGGGAGGTCCGCTATGCTCGAAAGGCGAAACTGTTTCAGGAATTCCTTTGTAGTGCCGAATTGAACCGGCTTGCCCGGAACATCTTTTCTCCCCACTTCGCGGATAAAATTTTTTTCAATGAGAAGTCGAATCATGGAGTCTGCGGAAACGCCGCGGACGGCTTCGATTTCGCTTCTCGTAATGGGTTGAGAATAGGCTATGATAGAAAGCGTCTCCATCGCGGCGCGAGAGAGACGAGCCTCGTTCTTTCTGCCGTAACGGTCTTTTAGGATATTCCAGTACTCTTTTTTGGGGGAAAGCATGACTCGGTCGTTTAATCGCGTCAGTTCTACTCCGCAACCTTCTCGCGCATGATGAGCGGTAAGTTCTTCGAGAGCCTTTGCTACCGCATCTTTTGATAACCCGGAGATGCGGACCAGGCTTGACTCTTCAAGAGGATCGTTTTCAAGATAAAGAATAGCCTCAATAAGCGCTGTTTCATTCATTAAAACATGATACTAAATCGACGGGCGTCTTGTCTATAGTCAGCTCGCGGTAGCGCGGAGCATTTCTTCCCGCGCCGACATCTTCAATGCGTCGAATAGTTCCGTCACTTCACCCTGTATTACTAGGTCGAGCTTGTAGAGCGTCAGGTTGATGCGGTGGTCGGTGATGCGGTTTTGAGGAAAGTTGTAGGTACGAATACGTTCCGAGCGGTCGCCGCTTCCGACTTGACTCTTGCGGACAGAAGCGCGCTCGGCTGCCGCCTTTTCAGACTCGGCTTCGTAGACGCGGGCGCGTAGGATACGCATCGCCTTTGCCTTATTTTTAATTTGACTTTTTTCGTCCTGACAATGCACCGTGATACCTGTGGGTAGATGGATGATACGTACCGCCGAATCTGTCGTGTTGACGCACTGTCCGCCCGGACCGCCCGCCCGCATCACGTCGATGCGGAGGTCCTCCGGTTTTATGTTGATTTCCGCCTCATCCGCCTCCGGCAGAACGGCCACCGTGACCGCGGATGTATGGATACGCCCGGAATTTTCCGTTTCAGGCACTCGTTGAACGCGATGTACGCCTGACTCGTAGCGTAGATTTTCGTAGACGTTATTGCCGTTCACCGAAAAGACGATTTCCTTTAAGCCTCCGAGTTCCGTTTCATTGGAACTCATGACCTCGAACCTCCATCCTTTTGTCTCAGCGAAACGCGAATACATACGAAAGAGGTCCGCCGCGAAAAGCGCCGCTTCGTTCCCGCCCGTACCAGCGCGAATCTCCATAATGATGTTTTTTTCATCCATCGGGTCCCGTGGAATCAGGAGAAACTTGAGTCGCTCCTGCGTCTCACGGAGTCGGTTCTCCAACTCCCGCGCTTCTTCCTTGGCAAGCTCGCGCATTCCCGGGTCTTTTTCACCTTGCAAGAGCGCTTTCGCATCCGAAAGCTGGGAAGAAAGCTCCACAATCTCGTTATTCGCCGTATAAATTTCATCCAACTGCGAAAATTCTTTCATTATATCGCGATATTTGTTTTGATTTTTGACCAATTCCGGGTCTTGAATCAGGGACGCGAATTTCTCGCGTTTTTCCAGCAATGATTCCAATCTCTCGTTCATGTCTTCTCCTTAATATTTATTGTTATAGAAAAGAGAGAATTAGAAGTAAATTTTCGTCACAAACGTTGTTTATTAGTTACCAATTCACGATAACTAATAAATTACTTCCTATCCTCCATTCCCTTTTTTCTCCATTTCCGTAACGCCTCCAGACATGGGCGTTTGAAAACAACTACCGAAAGCCCTTGATATTTGATTTCGGCGTGTAATTTCGCGGCGTTTTCTTCCAAAAGTTGACGTTTTGCCTCCAGTTCGAGCAGATGTTCCATTGGAACGCCCAAGCCCAGAAGCAGGGCGCGGAGCTTCTCAGATGGGACGATGGTCTCTTGACAGCCCGTCATAGCCACAATTGAATTGTCCAGAATGACAAGCGTCATCGGGGTATCAGCGGCGACAGCGTCGAGCAAACCGGTCATTCCTGAATGGAGAAAGGTCGAGTCCCCGATGACCGCGACCACATGTTTCAGCCCTGCGTCAGCCGCGCCCCGCGCCATGCCCACGGACGCGCCCATACACACGATGGTCTCCGGCGTCGAATACGGCGGAGACGCGCCTAGCGAGTAACAACCGATGTCGGACGTAACGGCCACTGAATCCAAACCCGTTACGGCCCGCTTGATGGTCTCATAACTGTCTCCATGCGGACAACCTTGGCAGAGCTGGGGCGGACGCGCCGGTATTCTTGCTAAAAGGTCTTGCGACGCATTTATGTTAAGCGACATTGACGGGCGGGACGCAAGCTCCAGCGCGGCTCTCACATTGTCCGGGTCAAGCTCGCCAGTCCGCGGGAGGGCAGGCGCGTCGTCTAATGCTCGCAATTTGCCGAAAACCACGGGTTTTTGAGGTAGAAGCCCGCGCAGTTTTTCTTCAATGAAAGGCTGTCCTTCCTCAATCACCAGAACTCTTTCCGCCTTTTCGCACAAGGTACGAATTTTTTCCACAGGAAGCGGATAAGTGGATATATGTAGGCGAATCGGAATTTTCCCGCCTCGCGACTCGGCAAAGTCCGCGAGGTTTTCTTCGTAATAGTTACCGCCCAAACCGGCGGTGATAACGGCTAAAGATACATCGTTTCCCACATGAATAGCGGCGCGGGAATTGGAGCATTCGAGCAAATCTTTTTGTTTCCCAATGAGATTCGCGTAATTCTTCCGCGCAAACGCTGGTAAAAGCATCCATTCCGCCTTGTTTTCAGCCTTTGACAAGGGATTCTGCGCTCTTACCGCTTCGTTTTTAGATTTTCCGACAGCCGTTTTTTCGAAGAAAATTTCCGCGCGCGCGTGGGAAAGCCGTGTGACAAGGCGCAACAAAATCGGCGTATGAAACCGCTCGGACAAGTCAAACGCTTCCCATGTAAAGTCGTAGGCTTCCTGTTGCGAGCGCGGCTCAAGGCAAGGAATCATAGCGAAAGCCGCGTAAAAGCGGGAATCCTGCTCGTTTTGCGAGCTGTGCATTCCGGGGTCGTCCGCGACCACGATGACCAGCCCACCCTTTATACCCAGAAGCGCGCCGTTTATGAAAGGGTCTGCCGCGACGTTCAGTCCCACATGTTTCATCGTAACGATAGAGCGCCTGCCGGCAAAAGACGCCCCTAAGCCCGCTTCAACCGCTGTCTTCTCGTTAGCGCACCATGCGGCGCGTGGTCCGCCGCGTTTTTCGTATTCGTCAATCAAATACTCAAGAATCTCGGTTGACGGAGTGCCAGGATACCCGTAAGCCGCGCTTATGCCTGCATGGAGCGCGGCAACCGCCACAGCCTCGTCGCCCAGAAGAGCCTTTCTTTTCATTATCTCCATATTGAAAATATAGTCTAAAATCAAAAAAAAGGCAAGGGAAAAGAGCTGTCATTCTCCTCAAGCTAAACTTAGCGAGTTTTCGATTGGCGAACAAAACAAACGTGTTATGATAAATGTTATGAAAATTTAATTGTTCCGTTGCCTGTAACCAAAAATGACGGCTTTGATTTATCCGCTCAAAAAGAAATAGTGGAAAAATATCGCAAAATAGAACAAATAAAATATAATATACTGGATGAACTGGAAAACCTGAAAAATACGATGATAGAGATTATGTAATCAAAAGTACGGCGCATAACGTTCCGGCTGTAACTGACGTTTGGGCGGCACGAATAAGGGCTTTGCGTAGCAAAGACCAGGGCTGGCAAACTGTGCCGGAGCAATGAAGCCGCTTGCGCGGCAATCAGGAAGTGTGAATGAGCGTAGCGAATGACCTAGCAAAACCGTATGCCGAGCCGCCTACTGCGGCGAAGTGTAAACAGACCTGTTATACGAAGTGCCCGCGTACTCCACTATTTTATACTTCTGTTATATTTTGTTTTAATTTTCCATGTGTAAGTTTTGCAATTATTATTGATATTATCGCTCCAATAAATACCAATAATTCTACCAAGAACATATTTTTTATGACGCCAACTTGCATTGCCGCAGCTGGTATATTTATTATTGCGTGTAATATTATAGAAAAAGGATATAGCCATAATTTATTCTTCCCATAGACAGAATAAAATACTATTATTGATAATGATATTTGTATACATATTGCAAAAACACGTTCAATCCCGCCAATCAAAAATAAATATGGAGAAGTTGTTAATATTGTCGTTATTTGTGTATTTATTTGCTCCAATGATTC